>DASUON010000290.1:0-3988 GCA_036276615.1 Burkholderiaceae bacterium | reverse complement strand
TTGCCTACCTGGCCATCCGGCACATGGTGCCGATCGACCGCGCCGTGGACCCGAACCAGATGTACCTGGCGGCGTACGAGTACGTGTTCCCGCATTACGGCTGGGCGGTGGCCGCCACCGCGCTGTTCGTCGTCGTCTCGCAGCTGAAGATCAACGTGACCAATGCCTATGCCGGGTCGCTGGCGTGGTCGAACTTCTTCTCGCGCCTCACGCACAGCCACCCGGGCCGGGTGGTGTGGGTGGTGTTCAACACGCTCATTGCCTTCTTGTTGATGGAAATGAACGTGTTCCAGGCCCTGGGGCAGGTGCTGGGGCTGTACTCCAACCTGGCCATCGCCTGGATCATGGCGGTGGTGGCCGACCTGGTCATCAACAAGCCGCTGGGCTTGTCGCCACCGGGCATCGAGTTCAAACGCGCGCACCTGTACGACATCAACCCCGTGGGCGTGGGGGCCATGGGCGCGGCGTCGGTGCTGTCGTTCGTGGCCCATTTGGGGCTGATGGGGCCCACGGCCCAGGCGTTTTCGGCGCTGATTGCGCTGGTCACGGCGCTGGTGGTGTCGCCCCTGCTGGCCTGGGCCACGGGCGGGCGCTACTACGTCGCCAGAGAAGTCGTGGCCCCCACGCTTGCCCCTGGTGGGGCTGCGCTGCCCCCCGGGGGGGCTCTCGCCAGCTTGGGACGGCCCTGCGCTGGCTCGGACCCCGGTTGCTACCTCGGCCAGCGCCTGCAACGCTGCGTGATTTGCGAGCGTGAGTACGAGGGGCCGGACATGGCCCATTGCCCCGCCTACCAGGGGGCCATCTGCTCGCTGTGCTGCACGCTGGACGCCCGCTGTGGCGACCTGTGCAAACCCCAGGCCCGGCTGCTGGTGCAGTGGGCGGCGCTGCTGCGGCGGGTGCTGCCCCGCTCGGTGGCCCCCTACCTGGAGGCCGGGCTGGCCCACTACCTGTTGCTGATGGCCGTCATCGCCCCGCTGCTGGCCGCCGTGCTGGGCCTGCTGTACCGGCAGGACGTGCAGGGCCTGCTGGCCGCCTCCCAGGGCTTGATGGCCGACGTGCCCCCCGCCCCCGCAGCGTTGGCCGGGCCGGTGGGCACCGCCTGGGCCCAGGTGCTGGGCACCAGCTTCCTGCGGGTGTATGCGGTGCTGATGCTGGTGGCCGGGCTGGTGGCGTGGTGGCTGGTGCTGGCCCACAAAAGCCGCGAGGTGGCCCAGCAGGAATCCAACCGCCAGACCGAGCTGCTGATGCAGGAAATCGAGTCCCACCGCCGCACCGACGAACAGTTGCAACAAGCCCGCGAGGTGGCCGAACGCGCCCGCGAAGCCGCCGAACAGGCCCGCGCCCTGGCCGACCAGGCCAACCAGGCCAAGACGCGCTACATCAGCACCATCAGCCACGAACTGCGCACGCCACTCAACAGCATCCTGGGCTACGCCCAGCTGCTGCACGAAGAAACCCGCGGCGGCACCGAACTGCCCCCGCACCGGGCGCAGGCCATCCAGGTCATCCACCGCGGGGGCGAACACCTGCTGTCGCTCATCGAAGGCACGCTGGACGTGGCCCGCATCGAGTCGGGCAAGCTCACCCTCAACGTCAAGCCGCTGGCGCTGGCCACGCTGCTCGACGAGCTGGCGGGCATGTTCGAGTTGCAGGCCCGCGCCAAGGGCCTGGGCTTTCGCTTCGAAGCCACCGGCCACCTGCCGCCCTGGGTGCGCGCCGACGAAAAGCGGGTGCGCCAAATCCTCATCAACCTGCTGGGCAACGCCGTCAAGTTCACCCAGCGCGGCAGCGTGGTGCTGCGCGTGGCCCACGCCCGCGAAATGGCGCTGTTCGAGGTCATCGACTCCGGCCCCGGCATGTCGGCCACCGACATCGAGCGCGTGTTTGAACCCTTTGCCCGCGGCAGCACTGCCGCCGGGCAACCCCAGGGCACGGGGCTGGGGCTCACCATCGCCAAGATGCTGACCGACCTGATGGGCGGCGAACTCTCGGTGCGCAGCACGCCAGGGCAGGGCACCACCTTCAAGGTGAAACTGTTTCTGCCCGAGGTGGCGCTGGACGCCACAGGCCGCAGGGGTGCAACCCCCACCGCGTCCGCCTTGCCAGCCATGCCCGCCGAGCAGGCTCCCCGCACCGGCTACCAAGGCCCGCGGCTGCAAGTGCTGGTGGTGGACAACGAAGAGTCCGACCGCGTGCTGCTGCAACGCTGGCTGGAGCCGCTGGGCTTTGACGTGGTGCTGGCCACCCACGGCGAAGACGCCTTGCGCCTGCTGCACCAGGGCCTGCGGCCCCGGGTGGTGTTCATGGACCTGGCCATGCCCGGCATCGACGGCTGGGAAACCCTGCGCCGCATCGCCGCCATGGGCCTGCGCGGCGGCCCCGGCGTGACCGAACCCGCCATGGCCTGCGCCGTGGTGTCGGCCAACGCCTTCGACCACGGGCAGGACAACGACGCAGGCATCACCCCGGCAGACTTCCTGGTGAAACCCGTGCGCCGCGACGACCTGCTGGACTGGCTGGGCCGCCGCCTCTCGCTGCAATGGGTGCGGGGCGAGGCCCCGCCGCCCACCCCCGCGCCCCAGCCCGTGGCCACCTGGCCGCCCGCGCCCGCTCTGCAACCCCTGCTGCACAGCCTGCAACTGGGCCATGTGAAAGGCGTGGGCCAGCAGCTGGAAGTGCTGGCCCAAACCCACCCGGCCTGCGCCGGGTTCATCGCCCACGCCCGCTCGCTGCTCAAGGCCTTCCGCCTGGCCGAACTGGAACGCTGGGTGCAGGCCGGGCCTGACACCCCCGCCGCCGTTGGAGACCCCGCCCATGCCCCGAACTGACCCCCAAGACACCGTGGTGCTGCTGGTGGACGACGTGCCCGACAACGTGGCCCTGCTGCACGACGCCCTGGACGAAGCCGGCTACACCGTGCTGGTGGCGCTGGACGGCGAAAGCGCCCTGCGCCGCGCCACCCAGGCCCGACCCGACGTGGTGCTGCTCGACGCCGTCATGCCCGGCATGGACGGCTTTGAAGTGGCCCGCCTGCTCAAGGCCAACCCCGACACCGCCGCCATCCCCATCATCTTCATGACCGGGCTCACCGAAACCGAACACCTCGAAGCCGCGCTGGAAGCGGGCGGGGTGGACTACGTGACCAAACCCGTCAAACCCCGCGAGGTGATGGCCCGCATGGGCGTGCACATCCACACCGCCCGCCGCACCACCGAAGGCGAGCGCGAAGGCAGCCAGGTGCGCAACGCGCTGGACGCCTTTGGCTACGCCAGCATCACCGTGCGCGTGCGCGACGGCAAGCTGCTGTGGCAAACCCCGCTGGCCCGCGAGCTGCTGCAACGCTACGGCGGCGAAGGCCCCCCAAGCGCCCACGCCCCCCAAGCCGTGCTGCACTGGCTGCAACGCTTCACCGCCCAATGGGCCGAAGGCGCTTGGCAAGGGGCCGAACCCCCGCGCCTGACGCTGGAGCAAGGCCCCCGCCGCCTCACCTTCCGGCTGCACAGCCAGGTGGGGGAGGGCGGCGACACCGGCGAGAACGACCCCGCCGAAGGCGAGTGGCTGGTGGTGATGCAAGAGACCAATGACGCCAGCGTCATTGAGGCGCTGGTGCAGGCCTTCGGCCTGACCGCCCGCGAGGCCGAGGTGCTTTACTGGGTGGTGCAGGGCAAGATCAATCGCGACATTGCCGACATCGTGGGCTCCAGCCCCGCCACGGTGAAAAAACACCTGGAACGCATCCTGCCCAAGCTGGGCGTGGAAACCCGCACCGCCGCGGCGGCCATGGCGATCAATCGGGTGCGGATGTTGCAGCCTTGAGGGGTTGCGGGTGACGTTTGGGATGCGACAGGGCGGATTCAAAAGTGAAGTGCAACACCCTGGGTGTCAATGAATGAGGGAGGAGTGTTGTGGGGAATTCAACAGCAGTTCTGTGTACACCGCCAAGGGTGATCGTACGCCCAAGCCCTTCCTGGGCCGGTTGTTGATTTCA
>DASUON010000289.1:0-3824 GCA_036276615.1 Burkholderiaceae bacterium | reverse complement strand
CGGGTGGTTCGACCGCAGGCGGAACTGGCACGGCGACACGGTGTGTGCGGACCGGTCCAGCGCCGCCCGCATCTGGGCCACGTCGGCGGCATCGCAGCGTTGCAGCAGGGGCGTCAGGTCTTGGGCCAGTTGCTCGGGCGTGAGGTCGGGCAGCCAGTCCAGGCGACCTGCGGCCAGGGGCAGGGACAGGTGGCCGTTGGCCTCGCGCCTCAGGGTGAACACCACCCCTGGCAGGCTGGGGGCATGGCGGGACCACGCGGGGTCAGCGCGTCCGGCTGGGGTGGCAGTGGGGGCGAAGTTCACGTTCAAGGCTTCCGTCGGCTCATCGGGGGTACGCCGGGCGTCTTGACGGTGTGAGCACAAGAAAACCCGAGCTTGAACAGGCTCCCACAGGTGCCCGCGCGGGGCTATCAGGGGCGGCGGATTTTGTTGTCAGGAAAGTCTGACAAGCGGCGCATTCATGCCACCGCGCGCGTGGCCACGGACGGGGCAGAGGCGCCGTCTTGCAGGGCCTCGGTGCGGCTGGAAAGCGCCAGCAGCCCTTGCATGACATCGCCCACCACGATGACGCTGGGGCTGCCCAGCCCCTCGCGTTGCAGGGTGGCGTGCAGGTGTTGCAGTTCACACACCGCGTGGCGTTGCTGTGGCAGGCTGGCGTGTTGCACCACCGCCACAGGGGTGTGGGCGGGCAGGCCGGTGAGCAGCTCGGCCTGGATGTGGGCGGCCCCGCTCACGCCCATGTAGACCACCAGCGTCAGCCGGGCGCTGTGGCAGGTGGCGGCCAACGTGCGCCAGTCGGGCCCGGTGCTGCCGGGCTTGGCATGGCCGGTGATGAACACCACGCCATGGGCGTGTTCGCGGTGCGTGAGCGGCACGCCCAGCGAGGTGACCGCCGCCAGCCCGGCGGTGATGCCGTTGACCACCTGCACCGCCACGCCTTGGGCCTGCAGGTGTTCCACCTCCTCGCCGCCACGGCCAAACACGAAGGGGTCACCACCCTTGAGGCGCACCACCCGTTCGCCGGCCTGCACGGCCTGCACCATCAGCTTTTCAATGAAGGCCTGCGGTGTGCTTTTGCAGCCGCCGCGCTTGCCCACATGCACCACCCGGGCGCTGGCCGGGGCCAGGGCCACGATGGCGTCGCTCACCAAATCGTCCACCAGCAGCACGGTGGCCTGCTGGATGGCCTTGACGGCCTTCACGGTCAGCAGCTCCGGGTCACCGGGGCCTGCGCCCACCAGGGTGCAGCTGCCCGTGGGCTGGGCGGCGATTGAGGGGGCGGACGGTGTGTTCATGGGCAACAGGGCGCTGGGGACGAGATGGGCTTGGGGTGGCGTGTGCGGGGCCGTTCAGGCGCTGTGCGCCAGTTGCACGATGTGCCGCACCTGCAGGGCAATGGGCTCGGGCACGGGCAGCTGGCCGTCCAGCACGCGGGTGATCCAGGCGGCGGTGGCCTCGGCGTCGGGCGGGGGCAGGTCGGGCAGGGTGGCCAGGGCACCGGCCTGGGGCTCTTGCACGCGGGTGACCTGGCCGTGGGCAAAGGCGTCCATGGCGGGGCAGCGGCGGGCGTCGGCCACGGGCTCGCCTTCGGTGCCGCGCAGCAGCAGGGCGCGGGTGCCGGTCAGGCTGAGGGTGGCGGTCATGCTGGCCAGGTACTCGGGGTGGGTGTAGCTGCTGACCAGCAGCGCAGGCCCCTGCACCGGCAGCATGAGCTTGACCAGGCTGTGTGCCGGGTTGCGCAGGCCCACCGCGCGGCGCACCTCCAGCAGGCGGTGCAGGCCCGCGTGCAACTGCGGCGTGGGCACCCAGCACACGCGGCCTGGTTCTATCAAATTTGTAGCTGCTTGCGCTTTTTCTGAAAGCGACAGAGCCACTTTTTGTGCTGAAATCCGGCGGTCTTCGGTCTCACAACCGTGCACCAGCACGGCCAGCCCTTCGCGGGCCAGCAGCAAGGCCAGCAGCGGGGTGAGCACCGGCAGCTTGCGCGCACCGTTGTAGCTGGGCAGTACCACGGTGGGGCGCTGGGGCTGTGTGGCGGGGGCCGTGGGCACGCACTGCAGGCGGGCGTGGATGGCGTCCAGAAAACCCGCCATTTCCTCGGGCGTTTCACCCTTGATGCGCATGGCCAGGCAGAAGGCCCCCACCTCCAGGTCGGAGGCCTGGCCGTCCAGCACCTGGCCCATCAGGTCGTTGGCCTGCTCGCGGCTGAGGCTGCGCGCGCCGTCCTTGCCGCGGCCAATCTCTTTGATGTAGGGGCTGATGCTCATGCCGCGCATTCTCGGTCAGGTGATATGACCTTGGGTAATGAGTTGACCCTCCGCCACCGCAGAAGCCACGGGCGCAGCCGGGGTGTCCACCGGGGTGGTGGCCACCAGCCGCTTGACCGTGGGCAGGCACGAGCCGCACTGGGTGCCGCATTTCAGCGTGGCTTGCAGCGCGGCCAGCCGTTCGCTGGCGCTGCCGGGGCAGCGGCGCAGCTGGGTGGTGATGGCCGCCTCGTCCACGTTGTGGCAGGTGCACACCTGGGGGCTGGTGGCGGCCAGGGGCTGCGGGGCCTGGGCTGAGGCCAGCAGCAGCCGGTGCGGCGGGCCTTGCACGGGCAGCTCGTCTTGCAGCAGGGTCTTGATCCAGCCCTCGGCCTGGGTGTCCCCGGCCAGCAGGAAGGCGTCGAGCCGGGGGGTGCCCGTGGCTGTGTCGCGCCACAGGCGGATGGCGCGGCGCTGGTGGCGGCGGGCGTCGTCGTAGCGCAGGGTGTCGGGGGTGTGGAGGCCCAGCAGGGTGCCCAGTTCGTCCAGCAAGGCCGCGGGCGGTGGCGTGGCGCAGGCGGCGCGGAACAGCAGGCCGCTGCGGCCATCGGTTTCGCGCCCAAAGGGCACACACACCGCAAAGTCGAACTGCGCCATGCGCTGCACCAGGGCCTGGCGGGCCGCGGGGGCCTGGGATTCGGGCAGCCAGGCCAGGGCCAGCAGGGTCCAGGGCAGCTCGGCGGGGACCACGCTGACGGCGGTGTGTTTCAGCTCCGGCTGCTTGGAGGTGGGGCAGAACGCCGGGGTGGTGAGGGCGTTGACGCCTTGCAGTGGCTGGCCCAGGGCGTCGCGCCCGCTCAGGCACTCCGGCCCCCAGTGCATGGCCATGAAGAGCTGGCCCAGGCCCTGGTCGGCACTGTCTTGCACGGGCACCACCACGCTGCCGCGGCGGCTGCTCACACGCACCAGTTGCCCGGTGCGCAGCTGGCGGCGGGCCATGTCCTGCGGGTGCATCAGCAGCACCGGCTCGGGCACATGGCCGAACAGGCGGCCCAGCAGGCCGGTGCGGCTCATGCCGTGCCACTGGTCGCGCAGGCGGCCCGTGGTGAGCGCAAAGGGGTAGGGGGCAGACCGTGCTTCGGCCACCGGGGTGGTGGTCATCAGCGCCACCGCAAAGCGGGCCTTGCCATTGGGCGTGGGGAAGCGGCCATCGGTGTACAGCCGGGCCTGGCCTTGGGTGGCCCCCTCGGGGTAGGGCCATTGCTGCGGGCCGTGTTGCTCCAGCGTGGCGTAGCTCAGGCCGGTGATGTCCAGGTCGCGCCCGCGGGTGGCTTCGCGGTGCTGGTTCCACAGCGCCTCGGGGCCGTCCCAGGCCATCAGGCGGGGGGTGACCGTGGGCGTGGCGGTGGCGGGCGTGGCTGGCGCAGTGGGGTGGAGCAGGGCCTCCAGCCGTTGGCCCACGTCGCGGGCAATGCGCCAGTCGTGGCGCGGGCCGTCGTGCGGGTGGTCGGGGTGCACGGGCGGGGGCACGGCGGCGCACACGCGGCTGATGCGCCGTTCGCTGTTGGTCACGGTGCC
>DASUON010000288.1:0-11894 GCA_036276615.1 Burkholderiaceae bacterium | reverse complement strand
ATGGTGATTTTGCTCATGAAAAAATAGCAAACAGTTGAATCAAATCAAGCGATGCCCCGTTCGTACCAGCCCTTGCTGCGGTTGACGATGGCCACCACCAGCAGCATCACCGGCACCTCGATCAGCACGCCCACCACCGTGGCCAGCGCCGCCCCGGAGTGAAAGCCGAACAGGCTGATGGCCGCGGCCACCGCCAACTCGAAGAAGTTGCTGGCCCCGATCAGGGCCGACGGGCAGGCCACATTGTGCTGCTCGCCCAATTTGCGGTTGAGCCAGTAGGCCAGCGCCGAGTTGAAAAACACCTGGATCAGGATGGGCACGGCCAGCAGCGCAATCACCAGCGGCTGTTTCAGGATGGCTTCGCCTTGGAAGGCGAACAGCAGCACCAGCGTCAGCAGCAGTGCGGTGATGGACCAGGGACCGATGCGGTCCATGGCCGCGTCAAAGGCCGCCTGCCCCCGTGCCAGCAGCGCCTTGCGCAGCCACTGTGCCAGTGCCACGGGAATGACGATGTACAGCACCACCGAGGTCAGCAACGTGGCCCACGGCACGGTGATGGACGACACCCCCAGCAGCAGCGCCACCAGCGGCGCAAACGCCACCACCATGATGCTGTCGTTCAGCGCGACCTGGCTCAGGGTGAACAGCGGGTCACCCCGGGTCAGGCGGCTCCAGACGAACACCATGGCGGTGCAAGGTGCGGCGGCCAGCAGGATCAGTCCGGCGATGTAGCTGTCCAACTGGTCGGCGGGCAGCAGCGGTGCAAACAGGTGGCGGATGAACAGCCAGCCCAGCAGCGCCATGGAAAACGGTTTGACCAGCCAGTTGACGAACAGCGTCACGCCAATGCCCTTGACGTGTTTGCGCACCTCGCCCAGCGCGCCAAAGTCCACCTTCACCAGCATGGGGATGACCATGACCCAGATCAGCAGCCCAACGGGCAGGTTGACCTGCGCCACCTCCATGCGGCCCACGGCCTGGAACAGATCCGGGGCCAGTTGCCCGGCCCCAATGCCCGCCACGATGCACAGGAACACCCAGAGGGTGAGGTAACGTTCAAACAGGTTCATGGCGTCAACTCTTCGCCAGTTCGCGGGCGGTGGTTTGCAGCAGGGCCTTTTCCAGCTTGTCGGCGGGCAGGCTCAGCATCAGCTCCAGGCGGCGGCGCATGGCGTAAAGGGTGCTGCGAAACGCCTCCAGCTTCTCGGCATCGCTGCCTGTGCCTTCCGAGGGATCGGCATATCCCCAGTGGGCCGTGGCGGGGTGGCCAGGCCAGACGGGGCAGACCTCACCCGCGGCGTTGTCACACACGGTGATGATCAGGTCCATGTGGGGCGCATCGGGGCCAGAAAACGCGTCCCAGCTTTTGCTGTGCAAACCGTCGGTGGCAATGCCCGCGGTTTGCAGCACCTGCAAGCCCAAGGGGTTGGGTTGCTGGTTCTCACGCGGGCTGCTGCCCGCTGAGTAGGCCTTGAAGCGGCCCTTGCCCAGGTGGTTGAGCAGGGCTTCGGCGAGGATGCTGCGGGCCGAGTTGTGGGTGCACAGAAACAGCACGTTCAGGGGTTGGGGTGTGGTCATGGACGGCTTTCAGCAGCAAGAGGTTTTGGAGGAGCCGCCGCCACAGCAGCCAGACGCAGCCGGGGCCGGGGCACAGCAAGAGGCAGCCGGTGCTGCAGCACCCGCAGCTGCGGGCACACAGCAACCGCCTTGGGCGGGCTGTTCATTGAACACGGGAATGTTTTCCAACGTGTGAAAGTGCTCCCACGCCACGCCTTGGGGGTCGGTGATCCAGTGCTTTTCGCTGCGGGCGTAGCAGCAGGTGGTGGCCCCTTCGTCCAGCAAGGCCATGTCGGCCGTTTGGGCACGGGCCTTCAGGTCGGCCAGCTCGGCTGCGTTGTCCACCTGGAAGCCCAGGTGGTCCAGCCCCGGCTTCTGGCCCCGTGTGGAAATGGCGAAGTTGATGCGTGGGTCGTCCAGCATCCACTTGGCGTAGTCGGTCTCCACGCGGGTGGGTTGAGCCGCAAACAGCTTGGAATAAAAGGCAATGCTGTGGGCCAGGTCGGTGACGTGCAGGTGGACGTGGAAGCGTTTCATGGCGAGGTTCCTTCAAAGGGGCAGGGAAGAGGGTGGGGGCTGACTCAACAGGCGCACGGTGGCGCGGCGTTGGCGTCGCATGGCTGGCCTTGGCAGCAGTTCTGGGTGAGGTAGGCCAGCAGGGTGTTCATGCGTTCGAACGAGGCGCGGTACACCAGGTTGCGGCCCTGGCGCTCCTGGCTGACCAGTCCCGCGTGGCTCAACTCCTTCAGGTGGAAAGACAGGGCGTTGGGCGGCACGCTCAGTTGGGTGGACAGGTCACCAGGGGTCAGCCCATCCGGACCAGCCACCACCAGGGCGCGGAACACGCGCAGGCGCACGTCTTGGGCCAGGGCCGCCAGTGAGCGGACAACATCGGTTTCGTTCATGCATCAATATTACAACAAAAGTTGAATTATTGAAGTGATGGAGCCAAAACAAACGCCCCGGTGGTCCAGCCAGCGGGGCGTTGTGGAGAGGCAAAGGGCCTGGTGGCTTACTTGACGCCCAGCAGCAGCTTCACGTCGGCGTTGTTGGGCAGGGCGTAGTCGTGGCCCTTGAGGATTTGGCCCGACTCGGTGTTGACCAGCTTGATGCTGACATAGGTGGCGTTGGCCGCTGCGGAATAGGTGCCCACAAGCACCACCCCTGCGTTGTGCACCTTGGCGATGTCCTTGAGCTCGCG
Organism: Burkholderiaceae bacterium; assembly: GCA_036276615.1. Taxonomy (GTDB): domain Bacteria; phylum Pseudomonadota; class Gammaproteobacteria; order Burkholderiales; family Burkholderiaceae_C; genus UBA2334. Next base: position 9,136 of record DASUON010000288.1, on the reverse strand, counting down.
CGACAGCATCAGCTCACCGGTGGTTTCGCGCACGAACACGTCGCCACGCAGCTTCAGTTCCTTGACCAGCAGGCCGCGAGACACCATGTAAGACGCGTACTGCTCAGACAGGGTGCGACCCAGCGGGGCGGTTTTGCGCAGGTCGTTCACGTTGACCACCGTGGCCACCAGCATGGGCGTGGTGGACAGGGCTTGCAGGTCCATGCCCGTCAACAGCGCGTTGATGGCGTCGCGGTTGGCCGCCACGAAGGGGCTGGCTTTGGCTTCTTCGTAGGTGGGTTCGGGCTTGGTGTAAACGCCGTTCTGGTTGGTGGAACAGGCGCTCAGCAAGGCGGTGCAGGCCAGCGCAACGGGCAGGACCACGCGGGAAAGGGTGGGGAGCATCATTGGTTCACCACCTTCATGGCTTTGAACTCGGGCGCGGTTTTGAACAGCGAGGCATCCGCGTCTTCGATGTAGTAAACGTCGGTCTTGCGCGACAGGATTTGGTCGGGCGTGCCAGCCGTGGTGGTCAGCACCAGTTCGGTGTGGGTGGGGCCGCCGGAATTGACGCTGGCGGCGTAGTCGGCAATGCCTGCAACACCCAGTGCACCCACCATCTTGGTGTCGATGTGTTGGTTGCGCAGGCCATAGACCACGCCCACACCTGCCGTCAGCATGGTGTAGATGCCGGGAATGAAATGGGGGCGTGCACTCTTGTGCTCGACCAATTGAACGGTGTAGCTGACCTGAACCACGTTCTGGGCGCTGAGGGCCACGCGGCGGCCGGAGCGCACCAGTTCGGTGGTGAGCATCTCGTGGAAGACCTTGTCAAAGCCGGAGCTTTTCTCAGGAGGGACCACTGCCAGTCGGGCGTTGCTGGCCACACCCGCGTCGTCCAGCAGCTTGAGGGTTTCCTTGACTGCGTCGCGCGAAACCACTTGCCAATGGCCTGCCGAGCGAACTTTCTTCTGTTCGGTCAGGTCGAAGTTGCCAGAGACGGGAATGGGAGACTGAGCACACCCGCCAAGCATCACCATCAGCAGCGTTGCGCTGCCACCTGTCAGGAATGATCGTTTCAAAGGGGTACTCCTTGTGCACCGTGGGGTGAATACATGCTGTCTCTGGGTGCGTCGAGCCAAGCTACTCAAATTATGGCCGATAGGTTGTTGATCCGGTTGGGAAAACACCTTGGGTGTCACCTTGCCGCCACGCTTGTGATGACGTGGATGGCGGATCAGTAGCCCATCAACTCCTTGTCGCCCTTTTTTCCGCTGATTTGCCAGGCGGTGCGCTGGTTGACCAGGCGGGCCAAAAACTCCAGTTCTTCGTCCGTGTGGTTGATGGCCTTGGCGGGGGTCAGCACCACTTCGGATTCTTCGCGTCGGTCGGCCCAGAAGGCCTGGTGGTATTCCGTTTGTGATGTGCGCCGGTCGGCGTTGGTGGCGAGGTCCACCGTGCCGTAACAGTTGCACAGGTAGCTGCGGTTGTCCTGGTTGGCAAAAATCTCGGTGTAGACCCCGGTGCCGCGGATGCCGGCGGTCAGGGTGGGGGTGGTGATGCGTCGCGGGGTGCCTCGCCCCCACACGCTGACCACCGCACCCGTCAGCAGGCGGAGCACGCTCACCACGTTGAGGCTGCTGCCGCGCTCAACCACCAGTCGGGAGTTCTGTCGAACATGGAAGGCCGCATTGCCCACCACAAACACCAACCGAGACTGCGGCCCGGTTTCCACCACATCGCCCGTCTGCACCGATTGAGTCAGGTGCAGTTTGCTGCCGTTGAGGGTGGCGTCGCCTTCCAGCTCCACGATGTTGCTGCGTTGCTGGGCTTGAGCACTCAGCCATCCGCCACTGGCCACCCAAGCGGCCGCGGCTTGCATGGCGTGTCGGCGTTGGAACCACAGCAACTCGGTTTCGGTGCGGCCAGAAAGGGTGTGTTGGTGCATGGGGGACGTCAAAAAAGGGTCAGGCCGCCGATTCTGGTGACTCGGCAGGGTCTGTCAAGAAGCTGTCGTCAAAACTGAAGTGAATGGACGAGAAAAACATGGCCGCCATCACGAGGATGACCGGAAACACCAGGGCCGCGGCCATGCCGGTTTCGCCGAGGGCGGCGACCACCACGCTGATCAGCACCGCCCCGATGACGAACACCCCGGTCCACCCGAGCATGTACACCGCCAGGGCGGCCTTGTTCTGCCAGCACCCCAGCAGGCTGAAAAACAGGCTTTTGACCGGTGCAACGCCATGCCAGTGCACCAGGGCCGGGGCATGCCAGAACAGGGCCGACAGCAGGGTGTACCCTGCCAGGCCCACCCAGGCGGCGGCTTCCACCGCGGGGTCGTTGAGTTGTTCTTCGCCCAGGCCGGTGCTGCCCATGTAGGCCTGCGCGAACTGACCGCCATCGACCAGGGCCGTGAGCCCCAGCATCAGCAACACACCTGCCACGTACAGGGCCCCCAGCACTCCCATGGCCAACGCCCGTTCACGGCCTGCGGCAAAGGCGGCCCCCAACACATGGGGCATGGGAAAGCGGCCCTGTTCGGACAGGCGGGCCGCCGTCATCAGGCCCAGGGTGGCTGCGGGCACCAGGCCCAGGGCCAGCACCTTGCCCACCACCGGCACGAACATGAGCACCGTCACCAGACCCATGAACATCAGGAACAGTCCACTCATGGCCAGCGGTTGTCGCCAGAAGGTGCGCATGCCTTGGCGGACCCAGGTCAGCCCTCTGAGGGCGGGAACGCGGTTGAGTTTCATGCGGTGCTCAGCCCCGAATCCATTGCGCGTGGTCGGCGGCGTGTTGCACACGCTGGCGCAGCACCCGCTCGAAGTGGGTGGGGTCGTGCGGCTGAAGCATGGAGGCTTCGCGGGGCAGGTGCCAGTCCCACAGGCGCGAGGTCCAAAAGCGCAAGGCCCCGGCCCGCAGCATGGCGGGCAGTAGTTCGCGCTCCGGCCCGGTCAGGGGGCGCTCGGACTGGTAGGCGTCCAGCATGGCTTGGGCGCGGGGGGCGTCGTGGGTGCCGGTGGGCAGGTCAATGCACCAGTCGTTCAGGCACACGGCCAGGTCGAACAAAAAGGTGTCCACCCCGGCAAAGTAGAAGTCGAAGAAGCCGGTGAGGGTCTCGCCCTCGAACATCACGTTGTCGCGGAACAGGTCGGCATGGACCGGGCCGCGGGGCAGGGCGGCGTAGGTCGGGCTGGCGGCCACATGGTTCTGGTAGGCCAGTTCGGCGCGGATCAGGTCGGCTTGGGTGGGCTCCAGGTGCGGCAGCACCACGGGCACCGTGTCGTTCCACCAGGCCAGGCCGCGCAGGTTGGGCTGGCTGCGGTCGTAGTCCTGTCCGGCCAGGTGCATGCGGGCCAGCATGGCCCCCACCGCGGCGCAATGCACCTCTTGGGGAGCCAGCTGGCTTTTGCCGCGCAGCTTGTTGACCACCGCCGTGGGTTTGTTCTTGAGCTTGTGCAGGATGTTGCCCTTGCCGTCAGCCGCCGGGTCGGGCACCGGGATGCCTTTGCCGGCCAGGTGCTTCATCAGGTGCAGGTAGAACGGCAGCTGTTCGAAGCTCAGGCGTTCAAACAGGGTCAGCACGTGTTCGGTCGGGGAGCCGTCCAGCTCGGTGGTGACGAAGTAGTTGGTGTTTTCAATGCCACCCACAATGCCGTGGAGGTGGGTGACGGTGCCCAGCCCCAGCTTGTTCATCAGCGGGTTGACGTCGGCGGGCGTGACGGGGGTGAAGACGGCCATGGTGTTCGCGTGGCTCCGGCTCGCGGTGGCCGGGCAGAGGGAGGGCGGCGTGGAGAAAGGAAAACGCGGTTGGCGTTGGCGAAACAGTGAAAGGCTGGGCTGACCGCTGGGGCTCAGAAGCTCAGCACGCGCCAGCTGCTGCGTCCAGCACCGCCGGGTTGACCTGTGCGTTCGGATGCCGAGGTGGCCGGGCCTTGCACCTGGCTGGGCTGGATCTGGTAGGCGGGCAGGCCGGACTTGGTCTGCACCTCGATCTGGCGGGTCACCCCGCCCACGCGGGTTTCTTCCACACGGCTGCCACCGTCTTCCACCACGATGTGTTCCACCTTGGGGGTGGCGCGTTCGGCGCTCAGTTCGGGTGTGGCGGGGGCCGGGGCGGTCTGTGCCAGGCTCAGGCCGCAGGCGGTGCTCAGGGCCAGGATGAGCGCGGGGCGAATGGCGCGGGCCAACGCGCGGGCAGGGGTGTCTTGGGGCATGCCACATTGTAAGGAGGGCCTGCCGCACAATGCCGGGCATGAGCGAGAAGAAAACCCTGCTGCTGGTCGACGGTTCCAGCTACCTGTACCGTGCCTTTCATGCCATGCCCGACCTGCGGGCTGTGGCTGGAGACCCCTCCAGCGCCCCCACCGGGGCCATTCGCGGCATGGTCAACATGCTGCAAAGCCTGCGCAAGGAAGTGCCTGCCGGGCATGTGGCCTGCGTGTTCGACGCCTCCGGCCCCACCTTCCGTGACGCGCTGTACCCCGATTACAAGGCCCACCGCGCCCCCATGCCCGATGACCTGCGGGCGCAGATTGCCCCCATCCACCGCGTGGTGCAGCTGCTGGGCTGGACGGTGCTGAACGTGCCCGAGGTGGAGGCTGACGACGTGATTGGCACCCTCGCGGTGGCCGGAGAGCGGCAGGGCTTTGACGTGGTGATTTCCAGCGGCGACAAGGACCTGGCGCAGCTGGTGACCGAGCGCATCACCATCATCGACACCATGAACGGCAAGCGCCGCGACCTGGCCGGGGTGGAGGCCGAATTCGGCGTGCCCGCAAGGCTGATGATCGACTTCCAGACCCTGGTGGGCGACGCCGTGGACAACGTGCCCGGCGTGCCCAAGGTGGGCCCCAAGACCGCCGCCAAGTGGTTGCAGGAATACGGCAGCCTGGATGCGCTGGTGGCCCGGGCGGGCGAGGTCAAGGGCGTGGCGGGTGAGAACCTGCGCAACGCCCTGGGCTGGCTGCCCACCGGGCGGCAGTTGGTGACCATCAAGACCGATTGCGACCTGAACGGCCATGTGCCGGGCCTGCCCGCCCTCGACGCCATCGCCGTGAAGCCCGAGGACGACGGTGGTCTGGCCGACTTTTATGCCGAGTTCGGCTTCAAAGGCCTGGCCCGCTCGCTGACCGAACGCGCCAAGCCGACCGCGCCTGCCCGCAGCGGGACCGCATCCAACGCCGCCCCCGCGGCGGGCGGCACGGGCGACTTGTTTGGCGAACCCCCGGAAGACACCCAGGCCGAGCCGCCAGCCAGCCCCGCACCCACGGCCACGCCCGTGAAGGTGGACACCGTGACCGACTGGCCCACCTTCGACGCCTGGCTGGCCCGCGTCGAAGCGGCGGAACTCACCGCGCTGGACACCGAAACCACCTCGCTCGACGAGATGGTGGCCCAGGTGGTGGGCATCAGCCTGTGTGTGGAGCCCGGGCGCGCCGCCTACATCCCGCTGGCGCACAACGGCCCCGACGTGGCCCAGCCCGGCGGCGAAGGCGTGCAGCAACTGCCCGCCGACGAGGTGCTGGCCCGCCTCAAACCCTGGCTGGAAAACCCCGCGGCCCCCAAGCTGGGCCAGCACATCAAGTACGACCGGCATGTGCTGGCCAACCACGGCATAGAAGTGCAGGGCTACACCCACGACACCATGCTGCAAAGCTACGTGCTGGAGGTGCACAAGCCCCACAACCTGTCCAGCCTGGCGCTGCGCCACCTGGGGCGCGACGGCATCGGCTACGAAGACCTGTGTGGCAAAGGGGCACACCAGATTCCGTTTGCCCAGGTGGAGGTGGCCAAGGCCGCTGAATACGCCGCCGAAGACGCCGAGCAAACCCTGGCCGTGCACCGCGTGTTGTGGCCTCAAATTCTCAAGGAAAAATCGGCTATTGCGCTTTCAGAAAAAGCGCAAGAAGCTATTAATTTTGTAGCTGATGGGGCATGTCCTGGCACCGATGCCGCGGCGCACGGGCTGGACTTCATCTACCGCCTGGAGATGACCAGCAGCGAGGTGCTGTACCGCATCGAGCGCAACGGCGTGCTGATCGATGCACCCACCCTGGCCGCCCAAAGCCACGAGCTGGGCCAGCGCATCGTGCAGCTGGAGCAGGACGCCTACGCCATTGCCGGACAGCCCTTCAACCTGGCCAGCCCCAAGCAGCTGGGCGAAATCTTCTTCGACAAGCTGGGCATGCCGGTGGTCAAGAAAACCGCCACCGGTGCCCGCAGCACCGACGAGGAGGTGCTGGAAAAACTGGCCGAGGACTACCCCCTGCCCGCCAAGCTGCTGGAGCACCGCAGCTTGAGCAAGCTCAAAGGCACCTACACCGACAAGCTGGCCCAGTTGGCCAACCCCCGCACGGGCCGGGTACACACCCACTACGCCCAGGCGGTGGCGGTGACGGGGCGCTTGTCCAGCAACGACCCCAACCTGCAGAACATCCCCGTTCGCACCCCCGAAGGCCGCCGCGTGCGCGAAGCCTTTGTGGCCCCGCCGGGCTGCGTGATCGCCAGCGCCGACTACAGCCAGATTGAGCTGCGCATCATGGCCCACCTCAGCAACGACCCGGCGCTGCTCAAGGCCTTTGCCGACGGGCTGGACGTGCACCGGGCCACCGCCGCCGAGGTGTTCGGGGTGGCGCTGGACCAGGTGACGCCCGAGCAGCGGCGCTACGCCAAGACCATCAACTTCGGCCTGATCTACGGCATGAGCAGCTTTGGACTGGCCAAAGCGTTGTCCATCGACAACACCGCGGCCAAGAACTACATCCAGCGCTACTTCGAGCGGTTTGCCGGCGTCAAGCAGTACATGGACGACACCCGTGCCCAGGCCAAGGCCCAGGGGTACGTGGAAACCGTGTTCGGGCGGCGGCTGGTGCTGCCCGAAATCAACAGCCCCAACGGCCCCCGGCGGGCAGGGGCCGAGCGCGCCGCCATCAACGCACCGATGCAGGGCACGGCGGCCGATCTCATCAAACTCAGCATGGTGGCGGTGCAAAAAGCCCTGGATGGGGGCACAAATGGGCCAGCCCGGGGCACCCGAATGATCATGCAGGTGCATGACGAACTGGTGTTCGAGGTGCCGCTGGCCGAGGTGGACTGGGTGAAAACCGAGGTGCCCCGCCTCATGGCCGGGGTGGCTGCGCTCAAGGTGCCACTGCTGGCCGAGGTGGGCGTGGGCCCCACCTGGGAGCAGGCGCACTGAGCGTGGGCAGGGCCGCCGGGGCCAGTGCTTTTCCGGGCGGTTTGTCAATAGACGTTCCTGTCGGTCAGGTATTGGTTAGACAACGTTTGCGCGACTGGCTACATTGCGGGTTTCGCCCTCGGGCACCCTGTTTTGACTCCATTTTGTAAGGAGATCTCAATGCGCAAACGTTTTCTGTCTCATGCGGTGATGGCCGCCTTGGCCGTGTCGGGCTCTCTGGCAGTGCCCGCCCTGGCCCAAGCCCAGGCCAAAGGCACGCTGGTCTACTGTTCCGAAGCCAGCCCCGAGGGTTTTGACACCGCCCAGTTCACCACTGGCACCACCTTCGACGCCGCCGACCAGGCCATGTTCAACCGCCTGGTGGACTTCAAGATCGGCACCACCGAGATGATTCCCAGCCTGGCCCAGAGCTGGACGGTGTCGCCCGATGGCAAGACCGTGATCTTCCGCCTGCGCCCTGGCGTCAAGTTCCACACCACCGAGTACTTCACGCCCAGCCGTGAGTTCAATGCCGACGACGTGGTCTTCACGTTCGAGCGCATGGTCAACAAGGACCACCCCTTCAATAAGGCCTACCCGGTGCAGTTCCCCTACGCCGCCGACACCGGGCTGGACAGCAACATCGCCGCCGTCGAGAAGGTGGACGCCATGACGGTGGCCTTCCACCTCAAGTCCGCCGATTTCGACTTCCTGGCCAAGGTGGCCATGCCGTTTGCCTCCATCCAGTCGGCCGAGTACACCGCCAAGCTGCTGCAAGAAGGCAAGGCCGCCCAGATCAACCAGCTGCCCGTGGGCACCGGTCCCTTCACCTTCGTGCGCTACCAGAAGGATGCGCAGATCCGCTACAAGGCCAACGGCAGCTACTGGGAAGCCGGTTTGCCCAAGGTGGCCAACCTGGTGTTCGCCATCACCAAGGACGCGTCGGTCCGCTTCCAAAAGCTCAAGGCCAACGAGTGCCAGATTTCCGTCTACCCCGCCCCGGCGGACGTGGCGGCCATGAAGACCAACCCCGCACTGAAGGTGCTGGAGTCTCCGGGCTTCAACGTGGGTTATGTCAACTACAACGTGGAAAAAGGCCCGACCAAATCGGTTGACGTGCGCCGCGCCCTGGACATGGCCATCAACCGCGATGCCATCATCAAGGCCGTTTACCAAGGCTATGCGGTGGCGGCCACCAACCCCATGCCGCCCACGCTGTATGGCTACGACAAGGCGTTGAAGAACCCGGCTGCCAACGTCGAAGAGGCCAAGAAGCTGCTGGCCAAGGCCGGTGTGCCCAATGGCTTTGAACTGGACTTGTGGGCCATGCCGGTGCAGCGTCCCTACAACCCCAACGCCAAGCTGATGGCCGAGATGATCCAGTCCGACTGGGCCAAGATCGGTGTCAAGGCCAAGATCGTGTCTTACGAGTGGGGTGAGTACATCAAGCGCATGAAGAACGGTGAGCACATCAGCGGCATGATGGGCTGGACCGGCGACTTCGCCAGCCCCGACAACTTCCTGAGCTTGCTGATTTGCTCCGGGGTGGGTGGCAACAACTACGCCCGCTATTGCAGCAAGGACTTTGACGCCCTGGTGCTCAAGGCCCGCACGGTGCGCAGCGAAGCCGAGCGCGCCACGCTCTACACCCAGGCCATCGGCATCTTCAAGAAGGACATGCCTTGGTCCACCATCGCCCACTCGGTGGTCAACCAGCCCATGCGCAAAGAGGTGCAAGGCTTCAAGGTGGACCCGTTTGGTCTGAACCGCTTCAAGGAAGTGTCGGTCAAATAAGCCCAATCACGGGCTGAGAGAGCCGCTGCTGTCTGTCGACGGCAGCGGCTTGCTGTTTTTGGAGCTGGACTTCCATGTTCACTTTTGTGTTGAAGCGTCTGGGCCTGCTGCTGCCCACGGTGCTGGGGCTGACCCTGCTCACCTTCGGACTCATCCGGCTCATCCCCGGCGATCCGG
>DASUON010000287.1:0-2332 GCA_036276615.1 Burkholderiaceae bacterium | reverse complement strand
TTCGACCCCGAAGCCCCGTGGGAAGAGCTGCCCCAGCGGGCACAGCAGGTGCTGCTGTACGGCTCGGGCGACGAGGCGGTGGCTTTCCAGTACGTGATCGACTCCGGCGCGGGCAAGGGCAAGAAAGTGACCAAGGAGCACCCGTTCGAGGGCGTGGTCCACAACTTCGAACGCCGCTACCGCGAAACCGACAGCGCCCATGTGCGCGAAGAGCTGGGCCGCTACCGCGCCACCCAGCCCTGCCCCGACTGCCACGGCAGCCGCCTGCGCCGCGAAGCCCGCCATGTGTTCGTGGGTGAGGGGGCGCAAAAACGCGCCATTTTTGACGTGAGCCATGTCACCCTGGGCGAGGCCTACGCCTACTTCCAGGCCCTGCAGCTCACCGGGGCCAAGGGCGACATTGCCGCCAAGGTGGTGCACGAAATCCGCCAGCGCCTCAAGTTCCTGAACGACGTGGGCCTGAACTACCTCAGCCTGGAGCGCAGCGCCGAAACCCTGAGCGGCGGCGAGAGCCAGCGCATCCGCCTGGCCAGCCAGATTGGCGCGGGCCTGACCGGCGTGATGTACGTGCTGGACGAGCCCAGCATCGGCCTGCACCAGCGCGACAACGACCGCCTGATTGCCACCCTGCAGCACCTGCGCGACCTGGGCAACACCGTGCTGGTGGTGGAGCACGACGAGGACATGATCCGCACGGCAGACCATGTGATCGACATGGGCCCCGGCGCGGGTGTGCACGGTGGGCGCATCATGGCCCAGGGCACGCCCGACCAGGTGGCGGCCACGCCCGATTCCCCCACCGGCCAGTACCTCAACGGCACGCGCCAGATTGCCGTGCCCAGCGAGCGCCACACCCCGTGGGACTGGGTGACCGTGGTGGGCGCCAGCGGCCACAACCTGAAAAACGTGACCGTGCCCTTCCCCATCGGGCTGCTGACCTGCGTGACCGGCGTGAGCGGCTCGGGCAAGAGCACGCTGGTCAACGACACGCTGTACACCGCGGTGTCCAAACACCTGTACCGCAGCCACGAAGAGCCCGCGCCGCACGAAGAAATCCAAGGCTTGGAGCATTTCGACAAGGTCATCAACGTCGACCAAAGCCCCATTGGTCGCACCCCGCGCAGCAACCCGGCCACCTACACCGGGGTGTTCACCGCCATCCGCGAGCTGATGGCCGAAACCAACACCGCCAAGGAGCGCGGCTACGGCCCCGGGCGCTTCAGCTTCAACGTGGCCCAGGGCAGTGGCGGCGGGCGCTGCGAAGCCTGCCAGGGCGACGGCGTGGTGAAGGTGGAAATGCACTTTCTGCCCGACGTGTACGTGCCCTGCGACGTGTGCCATGGCCAGCGCTACAACCGCGAAACGCTGGAGGTGTTGTACAAGGGCAAGAACATCGCCCAGGTGCTGGACATGACGGTGGCCGAAGCGGCCGAGTTCTTCAGCGCCGTGCCCAGCATCCACCGCAAGCTGCAAACCCTGCTGGACGTGGGCCTCTCCTACATCCGCCTGGGCCAAAGCGCCACCACCCTCAGCGGCGGCGAAGCCCAGCGGGTGAAGCTGGCGCTGGAACTCAGCAAACGCGACACCGGGCGCACGCTCTACATCCTGGACGAGCCCACCACCGGCCTGCACTTTGCCGACATCGAACTGCTGCTGAAGGTGCTGCACCAGCTGCGCGACGCGGGCAACACCCTGGTGGTGATCGAGCACAACCTGGACGTCATCAAGACCGCCGACTGGCTGGTGGACATGGGCCCCGAAGGCGGCGCAGGCGGCGGCACGCTGGTGGCGGCAGGCACGCCCGAGGACGTGGCGGCTTGTGAGGCGAGCTTCACCGGGCGGTATTTGCGGCGGTATTTGCCTCGACACCACTGATTGCAGGGGGGCGGTTCTGCGGTAAGGTTCCCTGCGTGGCGATGCTGTAAGGATGCGTGTGACGAGTGCTTCAAACCCCGAGCCCGAAAGCCCGCCCGACGCTGCCTTGCGTCGGGTGTTGATGCGCTTTCCGCAGTTGACCCTGGCGTTGGTTTTTGGCTCGGTGGCTCGCGGAACCGCTCGCCCCGACAGCGACCTGGACATGGCCGTTGCCAGCCGGTCAGGGGCCCTGACGGCGGAGGAGCGCTGGGACATCGTCGATGCCCTGGCCCAAGAGACAGGACGCCCTGTGGATTTGATCGATTTACAGCTTGCATCGCCCCCCCTGCTGGGTGAAATCGTGCGGCACGGGCGCAGGGTGTGGGGCGATGATGCCGCCTATGGTCGGCTGATCAGCCGCAACCTGTTCGAGCAGGCCGACTTCGCTCCGTATCGCCATCGTTTGTTGTCAGAAAGG
>DASUON010000286.1:0-12400 GCA_036276615.1 Burkholderiaceae bacterium | reverse complement strand
GGGCCTGGCCTTTGTGGGCGCGGTGGTGGGTGAATACCTGGGCTCCAGCCAAGGGGTGGGCTACCTCATCCTGCAGGCCGAAGGGCAGTTCGACATCAACACCGTGATGGCCGGCATCCTGGTGCTGACCAGCTTTGCCCTCGCCCTGGACGGCCTGGTGGGCCGCATCGAACGGCGGCTGATGACCTGGCAACCCAAGGCGGGGGAAACCGAGCGGCTGTGAGCCGACTCCCGGCGGGAAATTCAGCGACTGCGTTTGTCGAACTCCATCCGTCGTAACGTCAACACCACACAGTCCTTCTTACATGCCTGACGGCAGTGAGTGACTTAGCGCCAGGGCTTGAAAGTCACGATTTGAGCACCCCTGAATGGTGACAGGTGTGCGACCGCCACCTTAATAATCCACCCGCCATGTTTGCACAGCCAACCTCGCCATCTTGGACTGACGCGCCGCCAAGGTAGAGGGACTCCACTCCGCTTCACCATCTTTGGCCAGCGCCTGTGTCAGTTGATAACGGCTGCGGCTGTACACCTGCACCTTGTCGGCCCAAGCTTGATTGCCCGCCTCTCGGTTCAAAGGTGACTCCAGCAAACTGAGGTTGCCCAACCGGTAAACGTGGCTCAAGTGGCGGTCAGCATCAAACAGTTCAGACCAGGCGTCTCCTGGGTTCTCAGGCAATATGTGTTCAATGGTTCCCGTGTCGGTGAGGAAATGCCGTTGAGTGCCCGACGCCTGCGTTTCCAGCTGGCACAACACATACTTGGCAAGTCGCTTGCGTTGACCGCTGGTGTCAATGTCAAGCTGTGCAAAGTCCCGTTCAAACGCCTCGTCGTCCACGTAAATGGTGCGCAACAGCTGATACACATCCACCACACGCATGGCCACTCCGTCCAGTACCGCTTTGGCGGCACGGTGATACACCGGCTCCAGCTCATTGGTATTCAGCCCGCCCACCACCGTGTAGCGGAACGACACCACACTCACCAGCCGCAGTACACGCACAAAGTCGGCAGGGCTAAGCCGCTCATAAACCGCAAACAGCAGTGGGGTGGGTTGCTTGACCCGAAACAACAGCAGCTCTTCCACATACCGCCGGGCCTCAGGCACAGACAACCAGTATTCGTGATCCGCGTCATTCAGCGCAGCAAACAGTTCTGCTCGTGCTTCCAGCGCATTCATCAGCTCAAAAACATGGACCGCATCGCGCACACGCGCCTGCACCAATTTGAACAACCGCTGCTTGCGCACCTGCGGCGACTCGCACAGCAGGTGGTAACGCAAAAAATCTGGAAAGCGCTCTTGCCGAACGGTGTCTACCAACGACTTCCAGCGACGCTGAAGCGCCGCCAAGTCCGTCCTGGCCTTCACGCGTGAAAACAGGAAATTTTTCAGCAAGTCGGTGGACGACAGCTCCAGTCCCCGCGCATTCAGGGTTTCAAACACCGTGTACGCGCTCAGCTCATCTTCCACCGTGATCAAAATGAACAGCAGCTTGCGCGCCACCGTTTCAGACAGCAACGCCGCCAGGTTGGCCCCCTTTAATTCAGGACGTTCGACCAACCGGGCCTTAAACCACTGTAGACAATCCCACAGCAGCCGGTTAGAGCGTGGCAAGCGCCTGGGGTTGGTAGGCGTGCGCAACTGCACCAGATAGTCTTGGTAGAAGCCATTGTCGGTTTCATTCAGGAACAGCTTGCTGCTCTCCAGCAGCGAAGCGGGGTCCTTTTCACCCACGAAGCGTTCACGAAGGCGGCGGGCGCGATCCTTGTTGGCACTCTGCTCTTCGTCGGTGCCGCCCTGAGCCAGCAAGGTCGAAATGATGGCCAGCGCCAAAATGCTCAGCGTGGCCATGCGCTGCTGGCCATCCACAATTTGAAAGTCGCGGTCGGTGGAGGACTCCACCACCAACGCGCCCATGTAGTGGCGCCCATCGGGCTGAGCCAGTAACTCCACAATGTCGTTCCACAGGTCTTCCCACTGCTCTTGCTCCCAAGAATAGTCGCGCTGAAACGCTGGAACGTGGTACTTCTTGCCGTTGCCAATCAAATCCAGAAACGTGACGTCGGTGGTTTTAAGCAAATTCGTTTTGGCCATGGCTCAATTTCCTGTCAAAACCCGTTTGTGTCGGGGTTGAGGGATATATGTTCATCCTCGCACCGCCCAGTTCATGCCGAGCGAAATGGTGTGTTGGTCAACCACGCACGGGTGTGGATCAACTGACCGCTCCGACCGCTTCAGCATTTGCAGCACCGTGGAGGGGTCTATCGGATTTGGCTGCAACCTGGAGCGGCTGCGGGGCGTTTCCAGGTGCAGCACCACCCGCAAACAACGCTTATGCAGAAGGCCATCCGCAAGGCGCTTTTCATCAGGGTCGTTGCGCGCAAACGTGCCGACACCAAGCCCGCCAGCGTGTCACGCTCTTTTACCACGGCAGCCAGCGCGGCCAAGGTGGTGGGCATCCAAATTTTCATGTTGAGTGTCCTGTGGGTTGAAGAAGGAAGCTTGCGGACCGGCTGGCCCACCCGGACAGTGTGCGCCAGCGTCCGCGTTCCGACCACATGGATGGGGTCCATCGGGGCGCCGCGCAGGCCAGGTTTGGCGCCGTCACAACACCCCAAAACATCAAATCAAAACAGCCTCTAGCGCTTTGTATGAAAGCGCAAGCAGCTATTGTTTTTGCACCTCCGCCTCCAAGGCATCCACAAAGCGGGCGGCCACGTCAAAGCCGGTCTGCTGCATGATTTCCTGGAAGCAGGTGGGGCTGGTCACGTTCACCTCGGTCAGGCAGCCCCCGATCACGTCCAAGCCCACCAGCAGCAGGCCGCGCTCGGCCAGGGTGGGGCCCAGGGCCTCGGCAATGCGGCGCTCGTCGTCGGTCAGCGGCATGGCCACGCCCTTGCCACCCGCGGCCAGGTTGCCACGCACCTCGGTGCCCTGCGGGATGCGGGCCAGCGCGTAGGGCACGGGTTTGCCGCCAATCACCAGCACGCGTTTGTCGCCCTCGGCAATGGCGGGCAGGTAGCGCTGCACCATCAGCGTCTGCTCGCCGTCGCGGTTGAGTGTTTCGGTGATGGCGCCCAGGTTCAGGCCATCGGCACGCACGCGGAAGATGCCCATGCCGCCCATGCCGTCCAGGGGCTTCAAGATGATGTCGCCATGCTCGGCGTGGAAGGCCCGCACGTCGTCGGCGCTGCGCGTCACCAGCGTGGGCGGGGCGAACTCGGCAAACTGCATCAGCGCCAGCTTTTCGGGGTGGTCGCGCAAGGCCGAAGGTTTGTTGAACACCCGTGCACCCTCGCGCTCGGCCTGCTCCAGCAGGTGGGTGGCGTAGATGAACTCGGCGTCAAACGGCGGGTCTTTGCGCATCAGCACCGCATCGAACGCATGCAGTGGGCGCACGTCGGCGGGCTGGGTTTCCCCGAACCACGGCTGCGTGGCCTGGGTGGCCCCGTAGCCGGGCGTGATGTCCAGCAAGCGCAAGTGGCGCACCCGCGCCACCACGGGCTGGCCACTGCGCCACGACAGGTCGGCGGGCAGGCACACGGCCACGGCATGGCCGCGGCGCTGGGCCTCGCGCATCATGACGTAGGTGGTGTCCTTGTGGATCTTGAACGACTCGACGGGGTCGGCAACGACAAGCAGGTTCATGGCAAGGGCCGCGGGTGACGCGGCTGAGGTCGGGCAAGGCGGTCAGCTTAGCAGCGGTGCGGATGGCGCGTGGCAGGGGCCACCCCATCACGGTCTGCCAGCAAGCCCATTCAGCCCCTCAAGCGGGCACATACGTGGGATTGGGCAAGGCCCGGAACCGAAGCTGTGTCACCCCCGCCGCCTTGACCAGCCAGACCGTGCCGCCGTTGACCACCGAGCCCCCTCCGGCGGTGACCACCACAGGCTTGGCGTAACGCGCCTTGGGGAGCATCCACACCATGTCAGCCAAGCTGGTGGGGTGGCTCACGTCGAAACGCGTGGCCCCTGTGGCCAGAATGCTTTCCGTCCACACCACCTGCCGACGTTGCGCCATGAACTTCGCCAAACGCGGCATGGTGTACCAACGGAACGCGGCCCCCTTGCCTGCGGCATAGGCCAAGAGGTTGTTCAGCACATCGGACCACTGGTTGGCCCCCGGGGGATGGGCATACACCAGGCGGCTGCTGTTGTGCGCAATGCTGAAGTCAATCAGGGCGTGGTACCAATCGATGACGTCGGTTTTGGGCACCTGGTAGATCTGAAACTCCTCGAACGTGGCGTACATCCCCTGGGGTGTGACGGGAAACACCGACAGGGCCGGGTTCTTCAGCACGCCGTCGCGGTATTGGCGGGTGGCCCCCAACCCGGTGTGCCCGCCAAAGTAGGCCCCTTCAATGCCTTGCTGCTCCAGCCAGTTCATGGCCCACAGGGGGTTGTTGCCCTGTGGGGCCGAGTAGCTCCGCGCAGGTTTGCCCACCGCACCGTCCACCGCCGCTTGGTTCCATTGCAGCAGGGGGGAGAACTCTGCCGCGTTGTCTTCTGTCGCGAAGTTTCCAAAGTGGTCGTGCACCCAGCCCCCGTGTGAGCCCACGGCGTGGCCCAAGGCATCCATGCGCTGCAACAGCTGCTGGGCCACGGGGTTGAAGTTCAGGTTCCACCCCAGGCCATCCCCCGGTACCACCGCATCGGGGCCCGCGGTCATTTCCATGGAGAACGGCCCCTGGTTGAACACCCCGGCGGTTTCCAGCGCCAGAGAGGGGGCTTGTGCCGACATGGAGTCCAGGTGCCAATCGAAGGTCAAACCGGCCACCCCGTTGGGCATGGCGGACAACCGGGGGCTTTGCAGCATGTGCTGCACGAAATAGCTCAAGAACCCATGCATGGGCAGGGCATCGGTGCGCCCCTTCAGGTAGCCCAGGGGCAGGTTGACGAACAAGACCTGCCCGGAGCCCACGGCATGCACCCCGGCCACCAAGCCAAAGTCGGGCGAGGTGGCCAACGGCGTTCCGCTGAACACGCCGGTGGTCACGTAGCTGGGGTAGATCAGGTGGCCCAACAGGTAGCCGTGGTAAGCCTCCAGGGCATCAGGAGCCACGGCCTGCGCCTTCTCAACGGGCGAGGCCACCGCCCCGCCCTCCGGCGTGAACACGTCTGCGGCGGGCGCTCGCACGGGGCGAGCCCCGCTGACCTGCGCCACTTTGGGGGCCTTGAAGGCCTTGCCCAGTTGAACAGGCACCTGACGCGGAACGACGCGGCTCACGCCGCGCTGCTGACGCTCTTGCAGCGAGGGCAGCGGGACGTTCTGAAACTGCTGGGGGTCAAAGCCCCTCACCCCGCCGGGATCACCCACGGCCACCGGCAAGTACAGCGCTTGGTTGCCGCCCTGACCCACCCGGTCCAGCAGCGTGGGCGGATGGACAGGAACACGGGCGGTGACGGCTGGGCTGGGGGCAGGATTGGAGACCGCCAGGCCCACTTGCCGTGCCACGGGCGCCGGATAGGGCATGCTTTTGCCAGGGGGCACCAGCAGTTCGCGCAGCATGCTGCGCATGGCGGTCACGGGTCCCAAACCCACGGTGCGGTCACGCAGCTCGTCGTACAGAACGTAGTCCACCCCCGCCAAGTCGCTCAGGCGGGAGCGGGGAATGGGGTACACCGGTTGCTGCGCCCCGTTGAGGGTGAGCGCCCCAAAGTCAAACGTCAGGAAGGTGCGCCCGCCCTGCTGGGTGTAGTCCCGCACGGCTGAAACGATGGTGTCGGTGGCCACGGCATGCAGTTGGTCGGGCAACACCAAGCCGCCATAGCGCCGGGCCTCGACGGGGCCCATGGCCAGAAACTGCGCATCCGTCACCACGGCCATGCGTGCCCCCACCTCGTGGGCGGCATCGATCCAGGCGGTCACCCGATCGTCGGTCGGGGATGGGTCGTCGGGGAGGAGGAGGAGCAACAGGTCGGGGTCCGGGGTGGCTCCGGCCAGCACAGACAGCGGGACCTGCAAAGGTGACAACACCTCGTCGACAGAGGCCGTGGGCTGCAATGGGGCTGCACTGGGGCTGTCCACCAGCCCACCACCACAGGCGACCAACACACACACAGCCCCACAGGCCACCGACCATCGCCAAAGTCGCTTGCGCAACGGGTGCAGCACGGGCAACGGAATGAAGTGGCGGGACAAACAGTTGGGCATGTGAGGCTCCGGTAATGGAGCACCCATTGGGCGTCACCGGAACGGACTGCACTGTTCGCCAGCACACAGTGCCTGGACGCTCACCCCTCAGATTTCGACCTTGGAGCCCAGCTCCACCACCGCGTTGCTGGGCAGATTGAGGAAGTCAGCCGCACCGCTGGCGTTGCGGTGCATCTGGGCAAAGATCTTTTCGCGCCACAGCGCCATGCCACCGCCCAGCGTGGGGATGACGGTGTCGCGCGACAGGAAGTAGCTGGTGGTCATGTCGTCCAGCTCCACGCCGTGCTCCTTCATCAAGGCCAGGGCCTTGGGCACGTTGGGGTCGTTCTTGAAGCCGTAGTGGATGACCACCTGCCAGCAATCGTGCCCCAGGTCTTCCACCACCAGGCGCTCGTGCATGGGCACCCAGGGCAGCTCGTGGTGCTGGACCGACACAAACAGGTTTTGCTGGTGCAACACCTTGTTGTGCTTGAGGTTGTGCAGCAAGGCGTTGGGCACGGTGCCGGTTTCAGCGGTCAGGAACACGGCGGTGCCATCCACCCGGGCCGGTGGGGCCACAAAAATCGCCTCCAAAAAGCTGAACAGGTCCAGCGAATCCTGGCGCAGCTTGTCGGAGAGCAGCGCCCGCCCTTCCTTCCAGGTGAGCATCAACGCGAACACCGCCCCGCCAATCAGCAGCGGGAACCAGCCACCGTCCAACAGCTTCATGAGGTTGGACGCCCAGAACGCGAAGTCCACCACAAAGAAAAAGCCCGTGGCCAGCAGGCACAGCCACAGCGGGTATTTCCACCCGTAGCGGATGACAAAAAACGTGAGCACCGTGGTGATGAGCATGTCGGTGCACACCGCAATGCCGTAGGCCGCCGCCAGGTTGCTGCTGGACTTGAACATGCCCACCGCCAGCACGATGGCCACGAACAACCCCCAGTTGACGAAGGGGATGTAGATCTGCCCCGTGTCCTTCACGCTGGTGTGCAGCAGTTGCAAGCGGGGCAGGTAGCCCAGCTGCACCACCTGCTTGGTGACGCTGAACGCCCCCGAAATGAGGGCCTGCGACGCGATCACCGTGGCCATGGTGGCCAGCCCCACCAGGGGCAGCAGCAGCCAGCTGGGGGCCATCATGAAGAAGGGGTTTTTCACCGCCTCCGGGGTTTGCAGCAGCATCGCCCCCTGGCCGAAGTAGTTGAGCGTGAGGGCGGGCATGACGATGCTGAACCACGCCAAGCGGATGGGCTTTTTGCCAAAGTGCCCCATGTCGGCGTACAGCGCCTCGCCACCAGTCACACACAACACCACCGCGCCCAGGATGATGAAGGTGGTGCCCGGCTGGTTCCAGATGAACTTGAGGGCGTAATGCGGGCTGATGGCCCACAAGATGGCCGGGTTCTCGGCAATGTGCCAGATGCCCAAGGCTGAAATCGCGGCAAACCACACCAGGGTGATGGGGCCGAAGAACTTGCCAATGCCCGCCGTGCCGCGCTTTTGCACCGCGAACAGCGCAAACAGAATGACCAGCGTCAGCGGAATCACGCCCTTCTTGAAGGTGGGCGAAATCACCTCCAGCCCCTCCACCGCCGACAGCACCGAAATGGCCGGGGTGATGACCCCATCGCCATAAAACAGGCAGGTGCCGAACACGCCCACAAACAGCATCTTGCGCCGCAGTGCGGGGCGGTCCTTCACCGACTGCGAGGCCAGCGCCAGCATGGCCACCAAGCCGCCCTCGCCATGGTTGTCGGCCCGCAGCACCAGGGTGACGTATTTGAGCGAGACGATGGTGGTCAGCGTCCAGAACACAATGGACAACACGCCATACACGTTGTCGGGCGTGAACGGCACATGGCCAGAGCCGAAAATCTCTTTGATGGCGTACAGCACGCTGGTGCCAATGTCGCCATACACCACGCCAATGGCGCCCAAGGTGAGCGCGGCCAGGGATGATTTGGAAGCGGACAAACGGGACACCCACCGCCCGGTGGCAGCGGGATTTCAGAGTCGCGAAGCCGCGCATTGTGCGCTTTCAGCCCTGCAAGGCCCTATCCCAAGGGGCATCAGGATTTCATCAGTGTGGCGGTTTGACAACGCCACCCGGCGTCAGTCGTACTGCTCGGCGTCGGGGTCGGTGGCTTCCAGCTCGTAGCTGGCGGCCAGCATGGCCAGGCGCCCGATCACGCCGTACATGTAAAACCGATTGGGCGCACTGGCCCCGGGCTTGACGCCCGGTTGCGGCAGCTGGGCCGACTGGTCGAACGCCAGCGGCACAAACCGTGCACCGGGGCCGTTGAGGTGTTCGTCGTCGCCGCGCTCGGCATGCACGCGGTAGAAACCGCCCACCACGTAGCGGTCCATCATGTAGACCACGGGCTCGGCCACGGCGTCGAGCACGCGCTCGTGGGTCAGCACCCCTTCCTGCGCCACCCACTCGCCCACCAGCCGGGTGGCCCGGGCCGGGTTCAAGGCCTTGAGGGCCGCGGGCAGGTCCTTGGCATCGCGCAGCACGAGGGGGCAGAAGTCCATGCGCCCATCGTCCGCCTTGAGCACGGCAAACGCTTTTTCGTTGATGCCGTATTCCTTGTACTTGCGCCGGGTCTTGGTCAGCACCGCATCCACCTGCGTTTGCGCGGCTTCCAGGCCCTGGGGTGAACCCAGGTCAATGCGCCCCGTGGCCCCGAAGGCCGGGTGGATGAGCCAATGGTCCATGCCCAGCAGCTTGCCGAAGCGTTTGGCCACTTCTTCGTACAAACCAAAGTGTTTGCTCATGCGCCGCATGGGCCAGCCCGCGTGCAGCGGCGGCAGCAGGTACTGCTCGTGCAGGTCTTCCAGGATGCCCGGCACCCCTGCGGCCAAATCGGTGTTGAGCAGGATGGTGCAGGGGTCGAAATGTTTCAGCCCCAGCCGCCGCTTGCTGCGCTGCAAGGGCTCCAGCGTGAGCGACTCGCCCGAGGGCAGCACCAGCGTCTGAGGGGCTTTCAGGTCGGGGCTGAGCGACCCCAGCCGCACATTCAGCCCGGCCAGCGTGAAGATGTGGCTCAGCCGTTGCAGGTTGGCCAGGTAGAAGCTGTCGTTGGTGCGCCCATCGGGCACCAGCAGCAGGTTCTTGGCCTCGGGACAGATCTTTTCGATGGCGGCCATGGTGGCCTGCACGGCCAACGGCAGCATTTCGGGGCTGAGGTGGTTCCACCCGCTCGGGAACAGGTTGGTGTCCACCGGGGCCAGCTTGAACCCGGCGTTGCGCACGTCCACCGCGCTGTAAAAGGGGGGCGTGTGCTCCATCCATTCGAGCCGGAACCAGCGTTCGATGACCGGCATCGACTCCAGGATGCGCTGCTCCAGCTCGTTGATGGGGCCGGTCAGCGCGGTGACAAGGTGGGGAACCATGGGGTGGCGTCAGATGAGGGAATACCCCAGTGTAATGGGGGCGCCACCCACCCCTTTCAAGGCCCTCAGCCGCGCACCTCGCCCTCGCCCAGCACGATGTACTTGAGCGAGGTCAGCCCCTCCACCCCCACCGGCCCGCGGGCGTGGAACTTGTCGGTGGAAATGCCGATTTCCGCACCCAGCCCGTACTCGAAGCCGTCGGCAAACCGCGTGCTGGCGTTGACCATGACGCTGGCCGAATCCACCTCGCGCAAAAAGCGCTGGGCGTGGCGGTGGTCGTTGGTCAGGATGGCGTCGGTGTGGTGGCTGCTGTGGCGGTTGATGTGGGCAATGGCCTCGTCCACCCCCTCCACCACCTTCACGCTGATGACGGGGGCCAGGTACTCCTCGCCCCAGTCGGCCTCGGTGGCCTCTTTCAGCAGCGCCGCCGGGGCCACGGTGGCCAGCAGGCGCAGCGACTCGGGGCACCCCCGCATCTCCACGCCCTTGGCGGCAAACACCGCACCGATGCGCGGCAAGAAGTCCGCCGCCACGCCACGGGCCACCAGCAGGCTTTCGGTGGCGTTGCAGGGGCTGTATTTCTGCGTCTTGGCGTTGTCGGTGACCTTGACGGCCAGCGCGAGGTCGCAGGGGTCGTCCACATAGGTGTGGCAGTTGCCGTCCAGGTGCTTGATGACGGGCACCTTGGCCTCGGCGCTGATGCGCTCGATCAGGCCCTTGCCGCCGCGGGGGATGATCACATCCACAAACTGCGGCATGGCAATCAGGTGGCCCACGGCAGCACGGTCGGTGGTGGGCACCAGCTGCACCGCGTCTTCGGGCAGGCCCGCCTCGGCCAGGGCGCGGCGCACCAGCGCGGCCAGGGCCTGGTTGGAGGCAATGGCCTCGGAGCCGCCGCGCAGGATGCAGGCGTTGCCACTCTTGATGGCCAGGCTGGCCGCCTCGATGGTGACGTTGGGGCGGCTTTCGAAAATCATGCCGAACACGCCGATGGGCACGCGCATCTGCCCCACACGGATGCCGCTGGGCACCTGCTTCATGCCCACGATCTCGCCAATGATGTCGGGCATGGCCGCCAGCTGCTCACAGCCTTGGGCGCAGGTTTCCAGCACCTTGGGGGTGAGTTTGAGGCGGTCCACCATGGGTTCGCTCAGGCCGTTGGCCCGGGCACGCGCCAGGTCCTGGGCGTTGTCGACCTGCAAGGCCTCGGTCTGCTCGCGCAGCAACCGGGCCAGCGCCAGCAATGCTTTGTTTTTGATAGCTGCTTGCGCTTTCGCAACAAGCGGAGAAGCCACTTTTGCCTGATAACCCATGCGGTGCATCAGGTCGGCGACAGAGAGCTGGGCAGTGGAGAGGTCGGTCACGGCGTTCATGCCGGGGATTGTCTCTCAGGCGCAGAGGGCTTGCAGCAGGGTGGGGCGGGCTTGCGGGGTGAGGCGGGCGGGCTGTGGGCGGCGCTCCAGGCACCCGCCCAGCGCCGCGCATCGCGGGTTCAACCTTCCGCCAGCCCACCCACATCCAGCACGTCCCAGCAAGCGCCCATGGTGTGGTAATCCACCTTGCCGGGGGGCGATTTGGTGTCTTCCAGCTTGCGGCCATCGGCGCTGAGGATGCGGAACCACGCGCCATGCTGGTGGTCCACCAGGTGTTGCCAGCTCCAGGCCCAGGTGTCGCGGTACTGCTGCAGAAACACCGGGTTGCCGGTGGCCCGCCACAGCCGCCAGGCGCTGGCGAACGACTCGGCCTGCACCCAGAAGTACTTGTCGGTGTCGCAGGGCTTGTGGTCGGGCGCAAAGCCGTAGATCAGCCCGCCGTGTTGGGCGTCCCAGCCGTGGCGGTAGGCGGCCAGGTGCAGCGCAGCGGCCCGCTCCACCCAGCGCGGGTTGGGCTGGAAGCCGTGGGCGATGAGCAGCAGCTTGGCCCATTCGGTCTGGTGGCCGGTCTGGAAGCCCCAGGGTTTGAAGATGTTGCCAGGGTTGTCGCGGTTGTAGTCCCAGTCGGGGTTCCACTGCGTGTCGTAGTGCTCCCACACCAGGCCGCCAGTGCGGTCGGCCAGCTCGAAGGCAAAGCGTTCGATGAGCGTGACGGCTCGCTCCAGGTAACGTGCCTCGCCAGTGAAGGCATGGGCGGCCAGGCAGGCTTCACACATGTGCATGTTGGCGTTCTGGCCGCGGTAGTCGATCAGCGTGCCGTCGGGCGTGCGCTCGTCGGCGTAGGCGCGGTCGGCGGGGTGGTAGAAGGCCTGCGCCATGCGGTCGAAGGCGTCGGCCACGTCGGCGGCGCTGGCCAGCCCCACCCGGTGGGCATGGGCCTGGGCCAGCAGCACAAAGGCCTGGCCGTAGGCCATGGCGGTGGCGTCGTCCAGCGCGCCGTCTTTCAGGGTCCAGCCGTACAGGCCCTGGTTGGGGCCTTGGGGGATGCGAAAACGGGCCAGCTCGGCCAGGGCGCGCACCGTCCAGTCGCGGTAACTGTCGCGCCCGGTGTGCACCTGGGCCATGGCCCCGTTGAACACCAACCGCGTGGCGCTGACCAGGTGGCGCAAGCTGCGGTCGTAAGGGGTGCCGTCGTCCTTGAGGCAATGGAAAAAGCCCCCGGCGGGGTCGAAGGCGTGGTGCTCGTAGAAGCGCAGAGTGTCGTCCACGTGCTGGACGAGGAAGGACGCACGGTCAAACTGAGGTAAAGGCATGGTCTTGTGCGGGATGTTCGGCAACGGGCCGGGGGCGCAGCAAGAATACCGTGGCCCCCTTGAACCGCACACCGACCCAGCCCGAAAAATCATCAAAATCAATAGCTGCTTGCGCTTATGAATAAAGCGCCAGAGGCACTTTATTCATCAAATTCTCTACCAATCCCCATGCCCCAAGCCG
>DASUON010000285.1:0-2305 GCA_036276615.1 Burkholderiaceae bacterium | reverse complement strand
CCCCGTCCTTTCAGGTAGGCCACGGCACGGGGCGACACCTTGAGCTGGCGCTGATAGGCCTTGGCCGCCAGCGCCAGCAGGTCGGTCAGGCTGGTCTGGCGTTCGCGGGCCAGCCGTTGTTGCTCACGGTCCTGCGGGGCCACGTCGTCGTCGGGCACTTGCAGGCCACACTGCTGGGCCAGTTCCTTCACCGCCTCGACAAACCCCATGCCCGCGTGTTCCATCAGGAAGGAAATGGCGTTGCCGTTGGCCCCGCACCCGAAGCAGTGGTAGAACTGCTTGGCCGGGCTGACGCTGAACGAGGGCGATTTTTCCCCGTGGAACGGGCACAGCCCCATGTAGTTGGCCCCGCCCTTCTTGAGCTGCACGTAGCGACCCACGACCTCCACCACGTCGGTGCGGGCCAGCAGGTCCTGCAGGAAGGATTGGGGGATGCTCATGGCGGGGAGTTGGGGCGAGGCAGCCCGGGCACTGGTCCGACCTGAGGCGATTCAGGTGCTTGCCGCCAGGCGGCGCGGCTGCGATCCGGGGACTGTATCAGCCCGCCGCAAACACCCGGTTCTTGCCTGCCCGCTTGGCCAGGTACATGGCGTGGTCGGCCCGTTTGATGGCATCTTCGGCCGATTCTTCCGCGCCCAGTTGCGCCACACCTGCACTGAAGGTGATCAGCACGTGCTGGTTGTTTTGCAGGAACAGGTGTTTGGTCAGCTCCCGCTGCAAGCGCTGGACGGTTTCCACCCCGTGCTGGAGGACGGTGTCGGGCAGCAGCACGATGAACTCTTCGCCACCATAGCGGGCCAAGGTGTCTTGGGGGCGGATGCTGGCACGTGCCACCGACACCAGGTGGGACAGCGCCGCGTCCCCCGACTCGTGCCCCAACTGGTCGTTGAGCTGCTTGAAGTTGTCGATGTCCAGCATGGCCAGACACAGGTTGGAGCCCCGTTTGCGGGCCCCCAGCACCTCGCGGGCAAAGGCTTCGTCCAGCCCGCGGCGGTTCAGGGCACCGGTCAGCGGGTCCAGGCGGGCCTGCACACTGGCTTTGTCCAGTTCGGACTGGAGCTTGATGATTTCTTCCTCGGCCCGCATGGCACGGTCACGGATGGACTTGAGTTCGTCCCCCACCTGACGGGCGCTTTCTTCCATGCTGCGGGTGGCGCTCAGCACCGACTGAAGCGCAGGCCCAATTTCCTCGAAGGCTTCGGCCTTTTCAATGACCTTCGCAAAGTGATCGACTTCGTTGCGGAACTGGCCCGTGGTGTCGGTCATCTGGGACAGACGCTCAATGAACGTCGCCAGCATCATCTTGATCTGGGCTTGTGCCTCCAGCGACCGTTGTTTGGCCTCGGTCTGCTTGGCGATCACGTCCTGCAGCTTGCGTTTGACGTCGTCCAGCCGCTTGAGGTTGAGCGGAGGGCGCGTGGCCTCCATCAGCGCGTCCACCTGACCCACCAGCCAGCGGTCCTCGATGCCCAAGGCTGAAATGTTCTCGAACACCAGGTTGAGCAGGTGCAGCAAGGTCAAACGGACGGCGCCTTGCTCCTCGCCGACAAACGACACGCGCAGGTTGAAGTTGGACAGCACCGTTTTGACCTGTGCCGTGTCGGCCGACGCATTGCGCAGCACCTGCAACAGGTCTTTGATCTGGCCGTTGAAGCGCTCGTCCTCGCTGCCCAGGGCTGGACTCACGTGCTCGACCAGCCGCGCGATTTGTTCTCGCAACTCCATGCTGACTTTGCTGTCCCCATTGCCCGCCTCTGCCCCCAGGTGCTCCACCTTGGTGACGTAGTCCAGCAGGCTGTTGCGCATGGCCGCCCAGTTGTGTTGGGAGATGGCGTCTTCCACCGAGGCCACCGCCTTGGCCAAGGTCGTGTCGTGGGCCGGCAGCGCCAGCACCACCTTGCGCAGGGCGTCCTCAGGGAAATGCGGGGTCCCCGGTGTGCCCTGGATTTCAAGGTACACCGATTCATAGTTGTCCGGGGTGGGCAACAGCCTGCGCTCAGCCAACAGCTTGAACGCTTCCTTTGCGATTTCGGCAGGCTTTTTGGGGGTCATGGGACGGGGGGTAGCACTCTGCGGTGCCCAACGCATTAAACACCCCCGACATTGTGAACGCAATTCATGAAGAAATTTTCACTCTTCCGTGGTCACGGACCGTTTGCCGGTGGGTTTGTGGCCGTCCACGCCACAGTGGGCATTCAGCGGGGGGCCAGCCGAATGGCGCCATCGAGGCGGATCACCTCTCCGTTGAGCATGTCGTTTTCGATGATGTGCTTGACCAGCTTGGCGTAGTCCTGCGGCGTGCCCA
>DASUON010000284.1:0-2985 GCA_036276615.1 Burkholderiaceae bacterium | reverse complement strand
AACGGTTCGTGGGGCTTCACCCTGGCCCCGCAACTGCTGCTGCCCATTTTTGACGCCGGGCGCAACCAGGCGGCGCTGGAGGGGGCGCAAGCGGCGCGCGACATCGCCGTGGCCCAGTACGAAAAAGCCATCCAGGCCGGTTTCCGCGAGGTGGCCGACGCCTTGGCTGGGCGTGAAACCCTGGCCCGCCAGCTGCTGGCGCTGGAGGCGCAGGCCGAGTCCGAGGCGCAACGCCTGCGCCTGGTGGAGTTGCGCTACCAGCAAGGCGCGTCCAGCCAACTGGAATGGCTGGATGCCCAGCGCAGCGTGTTTGCCGCCCGGCAGGCTGCGGTGCAGGCCCGCCTGGCCACCCTGCAAAACCAGGTGGCGCTGTACAAGGCGCTGGGCGGCGGCGTGGCGCACTAACATCCCGCCCATGACCCACTTAGACACCCCCGGCGGCGGCGACGACCGCCTTGAACACTGCGTGCAGGCCAAGGTGGCCGAAGCCCTGGCCATCGAGTCCGGCATTCGGCTGGCCCGCGACGGACTCCCCCTGCCCGAGGCCGAGCGCCGCCTGCTGCTGGAGGTGGCGTTTCGCGACATTGCCAAGGCCACCAGCGTGGACCACCTGAAAACCGCCCCGGCCGATCTGCTGGAGAACTTTGCCGTGATTGCGCTGCAACGCAACCACAGCGTGCAGGGCGAGCTGGTGCAGCTGATTCGCCTGTTCCTGATGGCCTATGCCGACCCCGCCACCACCCACGAGGCCACCCGCCTGGTCACCGAGTTGGAGGCCACGCTGCAAAAGCTGTTTTCCACCCGTGGGCCGTCGTTCTCCAAGGGCTTTGAGCCCATGCCGGGCAACACCGCGGTGGTGGTGAATTGAGTAAAAAAACAGCGCCTACCGCTTTTTAAATAAGCGATAGGCGCTATGTTTTTGATTGCATCACCCCGTCCCGCTGACACGGGCTGGGTGGCTCGCTCAGGCTCAGAAGTTGGCGTCGCCCACGGGCATGGTGTGGTTGCGCAGGGCGGTGCGGCCTTCTTCGCGGGCCTGCTCGCGGGTGAGGGGGGCGGCGGCTTCCTGCACGGTTTCGCCATTCACCTTGTGAGCGGCCTGGGCCGACGTGACGGCCTCGTTGCGCACCGTTTCGCGGGTCAGCAGGGAGGGGGCAGGGGCTTCCACCTGGTCCACGGCAGAGAACTCGCCCGAAGCGGGGAAGGCAAACGCGGCGGTGGCACCGATCAGGGCTGCGGCAACGGCGATGGAGCGGAATGTGCGGTTCATGATGAACGTCCTTTCAGGCTGGGTTTGGAGGGGTCGGGCGGTGGGCTGTTTGATGTGCGACTCACCGATGGGTTGAACTGTACTCTTGTGTTTTTTGAAGAAAAATAGCCAAAAATTCCATGATATATTTTTGAAATAGAAATAATGAAGTTCACAGCCCCCATGCCCCGTGAGAAGGAGTCGTCATGGATCGACTGATGTCCATGCGTGTGTTTCAGCAGGTGGCCGAAGGCGGCAGCTTCTCCGGGGCCGCCCGGGACCTGGACATGTCCGCCGCCGTGGTCACCCGGCTGGTGGCCGACCTGGAAGCCCACCTGGGCGCACGCCTGTTGCAGCGCACCACCCGGCGGGTGGCCCTGACCGAGGCCGGGCAGGCCTACCTGGAACGGGTGCGCCACATCCTGCAAGACATTGAAGAAGCCGACGCCCTGGTCAGCGCCCAGACCGAAGACATGAGTGGCGTGCTGCGCATCCAGGCCCCGGCGGTGTCGGCTGCGCATTTGCTGGCCCCGGTGGTGCCCAAGTTCCGCCAGCTCTACCCCCGGGTGACCCTGGACATCAACGTGGACGACGCCCACGAGCCCCGCATTGAAGACCACGACCTCACGCTGATCGGCGTGGAAGGGGTGTTCGACGCCAACGTGATCGCCCGCCCCGTGGTGCAGTCACGGGTGATCCTGGTGGCCGCACCGTCCTATGCCCAACGCCGCCCCTTGCCGACCGAGCTGAGCGAACTGCCCTTGCACGATTGCATGCGCTTGCGTGTGCCCGGCACCCGGTACAACGTGTGGTCCCTGAGCCGCTGGGAGGCGGGTGCGCCGCAGGGCGAGGCGCAGGAGTTGACGGTGTCCAGCATCCTCGCCTGCAACCACCTGGACACCCTGCTGCGTGCCACGCTGGATGGGGCCGGCATTGCCGCCATGCCCGTGGAACTGGTGGCCCGCCACCTGGTGGAAGGCCAGTTGGTGCGGGTGCTGCCGCAGTGGATTGCCGGGCAGTACTCGGTGTACGCCGCCATGCCCAGCCGCCGGTTTGTGCCCCGCCGGACCCGGGTGTTTCTGGACTTCCTGACCGAACACACCCGCGAACTGGTCAACGAGGTGATGAAGGGCATCAACGAATGCTGCGCCGCGTCGGCGGGCTGAGCGGCCCAGGGCGGGGCGGGGGGCCGGGGGTCAGTGGGCCCCCGTTTCCGCCGCCAGCCATTCGGTCTTGAGGTAGGCGTAAATCACCGGCGCGGTGATGACGCCGGGCACGCCAAAGGCCGCCTCCATCACCAGCATGGCCATCAGCAACTCCCAGGCCCGGGCGTTGATCTGCGAGCCCAGGATGCGCGCGGCCAGAAAGTACTCGGCCTTGTGCAAGGCCACCAAAAACACCAGCGACGCCACCGACGCCACAAAGCCCGACGACGCGCTGACCACCACAATCACCGTGTTGGACACCAGGTTGCCCAGCACCGGGATGAAGCCCATCACCAGCGTCAGCAGCACCATGGTCTTGGTGAAGGGCAACGAAATGCCGAACAAGGGCAGCACCGCCATCAGGTACACCGCCGTGGCCGTGGCGTTGATGGCGGCAATCTTGCCCTGGCCCACAAACACCTTTTCAAAACAGGTGGTGAACCGGCGGGCGCGGCAGATCAGCGCCGCCCGCAGCGGGGCCTGGGTTTCGTCGGCAGACACCTGCCGCGCCGCCACCATGCCGCCCACCAC
>DASUON010000283.1:0-6111 GCA_036276615.1 Burkholderiaceae bacterium | reverse complement strand
CGGCTGAACCGGCAGCGGCCTGCGCCCGCCCGGTGTACCTCACGTTCGACACCGGCCACATGGGCGTGGCCGCGCTGGTGGCCGACGTGCTGCACCGCCACGACGTGAAAGCCACCTTTTTCCTGGCCAATGAACCCACCCGGGAGGGAGGCGGCAGCCTGGACAACACCTGGGCCCCCTGGTGGCGCGCCCGCGCCGCCGAGGGCCATGCGTTTGGCAGCCACACCTTCGACCACGTGTACTGGCGGGCCGACCGAGCCGATGGCTCGTTCACCGTGCGCCCCAGTGCAGGGCCCCGCTCCGGCCAGGCATTTCGCATGACCGCCGCCGACTACTGCACCGAACTCAAGCGCAGCGCTGCACGGTTCGAGGCCATGACCGGCCACGCCATGGCCGCCGCCTTCCGAGCCCCCGGCGGCAAGACCTCACCCGCGCTGTTGGCCGCCGCCAAGACCTGCGGTTTCACCCACATCCCCTGGAGCCCCGAGGGTTTTCTGGGTGACGAACTGCCCAGCGAGACCTCGCCCAACGCCGCCCTGCTGGCGCGTGCGCTGCGCGACGTGCGCCCCGGCTCCATCCTGCTGGCGCACCTGGGCATCTGGTCCCGGCAAGACCCCTGGGCACCTGCGGTGCTGGAGCCGCTGATCACCGGACTGAAAAACCGGGGTTTCTGCTTTGAAACGCTGCGGACCCACCCGGTCTACGGACCGGCATTTCGCATGGAGCCCCCCCGCCCATGAACCTCGACACCCTTGGGTCATGGCTGGACACGCTGGGAGACGGTTTGGACACCGTTCACGAGTGGTTTTTTGTCCACCTGGTGCAACCCGCCCTGCCCCTGCTGGGGCTGACCCCGTACACCGACGACGCCTTCCTGGGTTCGCTGTGGTTCCTGATCGGTGTGCTGGAGATCCTCGCCATCGGCCTGGTGCTGCGCCCGCTGGAGCGGCTGCGCCCTTTCGAAGCCGCCCCCAGCACGGCAGAAGCCCGCCGGGTGCGGCGGCACGACATTGGCATCGACGTGATCTACACCCTCATCGACCGGCTGGGCATCCTGCGGGTGGCCACCTTCCTGCTGCTGGGGCCGCTGTGGAACGCCCTGTTCGGCTGGCTGGCGGTGCACGACATTGGCACCGGCCAGCTGGACCAGTGGATGGCCCCCTGGTGGCCCGGCGTGACCGACCAGGCGCTGTTTGGCTTTCTGGTGTACGTGGTGTTGCTGGATGCCGCCAACTACTGGATTCACCGCTTCCAGCACCGCTGGACATGGTGGTGGGCGCTGCACGCGGTGCACCACAGCCAACGCCACATGACGGCCTGGAGCGACAGCCGCACCCATGTGCTGGACATCGTGCTGGTGGAGGTGTTGTTTGTGCTGCTGGCCCGCTTGATCGGCGTGCCCACCGACCAGTTCGTGCTGCTGGTGGTGCTGTTCAAACTGTCCGAATCGCTGGCGCATGCCAACCTCAACCTCAGCTTTGGCCGCTGGGGCCAATACCTGTGGGTGGGGCCGCGGTTTCACCGGGTTCACCACAGCATCGACGTGGGCACCACCCCCGAAGAACACCACCTGCGCCTGGGCTGCAATTACGCCGTGCTGCTGCCGCTGTGGGATGTCCTGTTCGGCTCCGCCCAGTTCCACCGCGCCCCCGGCCCCACCGGCATCCACGACCAGTTGCCCGAGGCCGGTGGTGTGGACTACGGTTGGGGTTTCTGGCGCCAGCAAACCACCGCGCTGGGGCGTTTGGCCCGGGCCTTGCGCCCCCGCCGACGCACCGACTCTCCCGCCCTGCCATGAACATCGAACGCGAAAACCACAAACTCGAAAAACGCCTGTGCCGCCAAGTGGGCGAAGCCATCGTGGACCACGCCATGATTGGCGAGGGCGACAAGGTCATGGTCTGCCTGTCGGGCGGCAAGGACAGCTATGGCCTGTTGGACATCCTGCTCAAGCTCCAGGCGCGGGCACCGGTGCGCTTTGAGCTGGTGGCCGTCAACCTCGACCAGAAGCAGCCCGGTTTTCCGGCGCACATCCTGCCCGAGTACCTCACGCAGCTGGGCGTGCCCTTCCACATCGAGAACCAGGACACCTACTCCATCGTCAAGGAGAAGATCGAGCCCGGCAAGACCATGTGCAGCCTGTGCAGCCGCCTGCGGCGGGGCATTTTGTACCGGGTGGCCAGCGAGCTGGGGGCCACCAAGATCGCGCTGGGCCACCACCGCGACGACATCCTGGCCACGCTCATGCTCAACATGTTCTTCGGCGGCAAGTTGAAGGGCATGCCCCCCAAACTGGTGAGCGACGACGGGCGGCACACCGTCATCCGCCCGTTGGCCTATGTGGCCGAGAAGGACCTGATCCGCTGGGCGCAGGTGCGCGATTTCCCCATCATCCCCTGCACCCTGTGCGGCAGCCAGGAAAACCTGCAACGCGCCCAAATCAACCAGATGCTGAAGGACTGGGACAAAAAACACCCCGGCCGCCTCGACAACATGCTGCACGCGCTGCAAAACGTGGTGCCCAGCCACCTGATGGACCGCCAGCTGTTCCCGTTTGAAACCATCGCCCCCACCGGCGTGGCCAGCGACGAGGGCGACAAGGCCTTTGACCACGAAGACCTGCCCCTCACCCCGCCCAGCCTGCCGGAACTTCAGGTCATTGCCATCGATCGGAACCGAACCGCCTGACCCAACGCCTTCTGGAGTTCACCATGCACCCCCACCGCTTTGCCCGTCGCACCCCGCTGTGGGCCACCGCACTGGCCTGCACCGCCTTGTTGGCCTTGGGAGGATGCACCGTGATGCGGGTGGACAACCAGGTGGAATCACATGCCTTATGGGGCTCCAGCGCTTTATCTGAAAGCGCAACCAGCTATCAATTTGAGAGACTTCCCTCCCAGCAGACCGGGTCGCAGGCCCAGTCGCAGGCCGAACTGGAAGGCTGGGTGGCCCAGGCCCTGGCCACCCACGGCTGGCGGCAACAAGCCGCTGCGGGTGCAGGGGCCGACACACCAGCCCCCTGGCGGGTGACGGTGAGCGCCAGCCACACCACGCTGCCCCGCGCGCCCTGGGAAGAACCCGCCGACGGACGCATGTGGCCGCGCTTTGGCCCGCCCCTGATGGCGGGTGGGCGGCACCACAGCCTGCTGCTCATGCCGGACATGCCCTACCACCTGCGCAGCGTGTCGGTGGTGGTGCGGGACGGACAGCGGGGCACGGTGGTCTACGAAACCCAGGCCCGGCACGACGGCCGCTGGAACGACACCCCAGCGTTGTGG
This sequence comes from Burkholderiaceae bacterium, assembly GCA_036276615.1. GTDB lineage: Bacteria > Pseudomonadota > Gammaproteobacteria > Burkholderiales > Burkholderiaceae_C > UBA2334. The sequence goes on along the minus strand of DASUON010000283.1, from coordinate 2,833 downwards.
CAGGCCATGGTGCAGGCGGCGCTGTCGGGCTTTCCGCAGCCTCCGGCAGGCGTGCGGCAGATCGACATCGACCTGCCGCGCTGACCCACGGCCCCGCACTCACGCCCACACCCGCGCTCAGGGGCTGGTGCGCGGTGGCAGGGTGGCCAGCAGGGCCACCAGCGTGTCCACCTGTTCTTCCACGCTGTCCTGGCGGTTGAGCACCCGCAACACCCCTTCGGCCTCGGCCTCGCTGTGCATGAACGGGGTCACGTGGCCCGAGGTGATCACCACAGGCAGGTCGGGCCGCAAGGCCCGCGCCCGGCGCACCACGTCCAAACCACTGAGCACGGGCATGTTGTAGTCGGTCACCAGCAGGTCCACCTCGTCCTTGTGGGCCTCCAGGTAGGCCAGGGCATCGGTCACCCGCTCGAACGCCGTCACCCGCTGGCCACGCCGCGTGAGCATGCGGGTCATGAGGTAGACCATGGCCTCGTAGTCGTCCACGTACACCACATGCCGCCCCGTGGGCGCCGGGGCGTCGGCGGCAGACTCGGGCGTTCGGTTCAGCGCCTGCAAGCCCTTGCCCAGGGGGTCGGTGGCGTCGGGCGAGGCCGCGCCAGGCACAGCGGCGGCATCGCTCACCCGGGGCAACCACACGTTGACCGTGGTGCCCTGCCCGGGTTCGCTGCGCAGGCTGACCCGGCCTTGCAGGCCCTGGACCACCGCCTGCACCACCGCCAACCCCAGGCCCATGCCCGCCCCCTCCCGTTGCCCCGGCGTGCGGGCGGTAAAAAACGGCTCGAAGGCGCGGGCCTGTACGTCGGAAGACATGCCCACGCCATCGTCGGACACGCTCAGCTGCACCCCGGTGCCATCGGGCTCCGGCACCACCGCCACCTGGATGTGGGCTTCACGCTCGGCCACCGCCTGCCAGGCGTTGGTGCACAAGGCCTGCAACACCAGCCTGAGTTGCGCCACATCCACCAGCACCCGCACGGGCACCGAGGGCACCTGCACCCCCCAGTGCACCCCCGCCGGAGCGGTCGATTGCAGCGATGACAGCAGAGCGGGCACCCGCACCCCCAGGTCCACCACCTCCAGCCGCTGAGGCCGCACCCCACCCACGACCGACAGCTGTTCGGCCAGGTGGGTGCCCCGCTCGGCCAGCCGCAACAAGTCCCCCACGATGGCGTGGTCGGACCACGGTGCCGGGAGCTCGTGGGCCAGACCCCGCAGACCCCGGAGCAGGTTGCCCGTGACCTTGCCCAGCCCCGGCGCCAATCCCCGTGCCACCTGGGTCAGCGCCAGCTGTGCGCTCTGCGCCTGGTGCTGCTGGGTCTGGGACGTGCGCTGCGCATCGGCCACAGTGCGGTCGTGCACGTCCATGAGGTGCCCCGCCAAGCGAAGGGCCTGGCCCTGCGCGTCGCGCAGCACCACGGCCCGGCTCCGAAACCAGCGGTAGCTGCCCGACACATGCCGAAGGCGGTAGGTGGCGTCAAACGCCGGATCGGAGCCATCCAGCACACGGCCCACCAGGCGCGTGACCCGCGCCAGGTCTTGCGCGTGCAAGTGGCTGCGAAAGCTGAAGCTGCTCAGGAACACCGAGGCTTGCTTGTAGCCCAGCAGCGCCATGAAACGCTCGGAGTACTGCACCCGATCGGCCACCAAGTCCCAGTCCCACACCCCGTCGCCCAAGGCGGCCAGCACCTCGAACAGCGGCAGTTCCGTGGCGGTCGAGGGGGACGCGCTTGCGCCCGCCAACACGGGCGGGGACAAAAAGGGCGGCAGCAGGGCGCGATCTTGGGGCACGGCGGGGTCCATCCATCCGAATGATGGGCATGGTACTTCCAACGATACAGTTCTGTCTCTGCGCCCCGTCGGGCCGCACCACCCCTATTTTGCGAAAGCCGCTGCCTTGCAAGCCTCACGCCTCATCGTCCTGCGCCACGGCGAAACCACCTGGAACCAGGACACCCGCATCCAGGGCCACACCGACATTCCCCTCAACCCCACCGGCCTGTGGCAGGCCCAACGCCTGGGGCTGGCCCTGGCTGAGGAACCTCTGGCCGCCGTCTACGCCAGCGACCTGAGCCGCGCCTTCACCACGGCCCAGGCGGTGGCCCGGCACCAGGGCCTGAGCGTCACCCCCGAGGTGGCCTTGCGCGAACGCAGCTTTGGCACGCTGGAGGGGCTGACCTGGGCCGAAATCGAAACCCAGCACCCCGAAGCGGCCCGCCTGTGGCGCAGCCGCGAGCCCGACTGGGCCCCGCCGGGGGGCGAATCGCTCACCACCCTGCAAGCCCGCGTGCTGAACACGTTGCACCGCCTGGCGGCCCGCCATGTGGACGAACAGATTGCCCTGGTGGCCCATGGCGGGGTGCTGGACATCATTTACCGTGCCGCCACCGGTCAACACCTGCAAACCCCGCGCACCTGGCAGCTGAAAAACGCCGCCATCAACCGCGTGCTCTGGACGCCCGAATCGCTGACCCTGATCGGTTGGGGTGACGAGAGCCACCTCGAATCCGCCGAAGCCCCCACCGACGACGCGTCGGCCTGACCGGGCCAAGGGACCCGGCCCGCTGGTCACGAAGGCACGGGATCGGCCACCCCACTCGCACGCCGACAGGCGTGTCAGGTTTTCACTGACAAGGGTTGTCGGGGGAGCTGACAGCACGAACAGCCAAACGCTGATTCAAGAAAAGTAGGTGGGTTTTCACAATCCACTTCAACGAATCACCGCTTTGTCCGGCGTGTTAGCCAAGACCCAGCGACCAACCCCTGAAGGAGTGAGCACCATGAACAACGAACAGATGCTGGCCGAGATCCGCGAAGCCAACCTGACCTACCT
>DASUON010000282.1:0-3934 GCA_036276615.1 Burkholderiaceae bacterium | reverse complement strand
CAAGAAGGGCAAGCTGACGGCGCGTGAGCGCATCGAGGTGCTGCTGGACGAGGGCACGTTCGAAGAGTGGGACATGTTCGTGGAGCACCGCTGCACCGACTTCGGCATGCAGGACCAGAAGATCCCCGGCGACGGCGTGGTGACCGGCTACGGCATGATCAATGGCCGCCTGGTGTTTGTGTTCAGCCAGGACTTCACCGTGTTTGGCGGCGCGCTGTCCGAGGCGCACGCCGAGAAGATCTGCAAGGTGATGGACCAGGCCATGAAGGTGGGTGCGCCGGTCATTGGCCTGAACGATTCGGGCGGTGCCCGCATTCAGGAAGGTGTGGCCAGCCTGGGAGGCTATGCCGACGTGTTCCAGCGCAACGTGATGGCCAGCGGCGTGATCCCGCAGATCAGCATGATCATGGGACCCTGCGCCGGGGGCGCGGTGTATTCGCCCGCCATGACCGACTTCATCTTCATGGTGAAGGACAGCAGCTACATGTTCGTGACCGGCCCCGAGGTGGTCAAGACCGTGACACACGAGGAAGTGACCGCCGAGGAGCTGGGCGGTGCCGTCACCCACAACACCAAGAGCGGTGTGGCCGACATGGCCTTTGAGAACGACGTGGAGGCGCTGCTGATGCTGCGCCGCATGTACAACTACCTGCCGCTCAACAACCGCGAAAAGGCCCCCGTGCGCCAGAGCGGCGACCCCATCGACCGCGCCGAGCTGAGCCTGGACACGCTGGTGCCCGACAACCCCAACAAGCCCTATGACATGAAGGAGCTGATCGTCAAAACCGTGGACGACGGCGACTTCTTCGAGCTGCAACCCGACTACGCCAAGAACATCCTCATCGGCTTTGCCCGCATGGACGGGCAGACCGTGGGCATCGTGGCCAACCAGCCGCTGGTGCTGGCCGGTTGCCTGGACATCAAAAGCTCCATCAAGGCCGCGCGTTTTGTGCGTTTTTGTGATGCGTTCAACATTCCGGTGGTCACGTTTGTGGACGTGCCCGGCTTCATGCCCGGCACCGCCCAGGAGTACGGCGGCATCATCAAGCACGGTGCCAAGCTGCTGTACGCATACGCCGAGTGCACGGTGCCCAAGATCACCGTCATCACCCGCAAGGCCTACGGCGGCGCGTATGACGTGATGGCCTCCAAGCACCTGCGCGGCGACGTGAACCTGGCCTGGCCCAACGCCGAGATTGCGGTGATGGGTGCCAAGGGCGCGGTGGAAATCATCTTCCGCGAAGACAAGGGCGACCCCGCCAAGCTGGCCGCCAAGGAAGCCGAATACAAGGCCCGCTTTGCCAACCCGTTCGTGGCCGGTGCGCGGGGCTTCATTGACGACGTGATCCTGCCGCACGAAACGCGCAAGCGCATCTGCCGCAGCCTGGTCATGCTGAAGGACAAAAAGCTCGAGAACCCCTGGCGCAAGCACGGGAACATTCCGCTGTGAGTGTTGCCATGGGTCAGGCTTGTGTGGGCGCTGGATCGGGTGGGCCGGGCGTTTTGCTCCGTGTCCCCCGCGCTGCGCGCTCCTCCTTGACCTGCACAAAACGCCCAGCCCACCCGATCCCGGGTGCTTGGCATGCCACCGTTCAGCACAAATCTTCCTTCGCAGCCATGGGTGCGGTGTGTCCGCCGCAGCGAAGTCAAGGAGGAGCCCGCAGGGCGGGGGACATGAGCGGAGGCGGATACGCCGTGCCCATTGCGGGTCCAGCAACAGCCTGAGCACCACAACCGAATTTCCGAATAGGAGACTGCAAATGTTCACCAAAATCCTGATTGCCAACCGCGGCGAAATCGCCTGCCGTGTCATCGCCACTGCCCGCAAGATGGGCATCAAGACGGTGGCCGTGTACTCCGAAGCCGACAAGGAGGCTCGCCACGTCAAGCTGGCCGACGAGGCCGTGCTGCTGGGCCCCGCACCCAGCCGCGAAAGCTACCTGGTGGCCGACAAGATCATTGCCGCCTGCAAGGCCACCGGGGCCGAGGCGCTGCACCCGGGCTACGGCTTCCTGAGCGAGAACGAGGACTTTGCCCGCCGCTGCGAGGAAGAGGGCATCGTCTTCATCGGCCCCAAGCACTACAGCATTGCGGCCATGGGCGACAAGATCGCCTCCAAGAAGCTGGCCAACGAGGCCAAGGTCAACACCATTCCCGGCTACAACGACGCCATCGAATCCGCTGAACGTGCGGTGGAGATCGCCAAGGGCATTGGTTACCCGGTGATGATCAAGGCCAGCGCCGGCGGCGGTGGCAAGGGCCTGCGCGTGGCCTTCAACGACAAGGAAGCGTTCGAAGGTTTCACCTCCTGCCGCAACGAAGCCCGCAACAGCTTTGGCGACGACCGCGTGTTCATCGAGAAATACGTGCAGGAACCCCGCCACATTGAAATCCAGGTGGTGGGCGACAGCCACGGCAACGTGATCTACCTGAACGAGCGTGAATGCTCCATCCAGCGCCGCCACCAGAAGGTGATTGAGGAGGCACCCAGCCCCTTCATCAGCGACGCCACCCGCAAGGCCATGGGCGAGCAGGCCGTGGCCCTGGCCAAGGCCGTGAAGTACCAAAGCGCGGGCACGGTGGAGTTTGTGGTGGGCAAGGACCAGGATTTCTACTTCCTGGAAATGAACACCCGCCTGCAGGTGGAGCACCCGGTCACCGAGTGCATCACCGGGCTGGACCTGGTGGAGCTGATGATCCGCGTGGCCGCGGGCGAAAAGCTGCCGCTCACGCAAGAGCAGGTCAAGCGTGATGGCTGGGCCATCGAGTGCCGCATCAACGCTGAAGACCCGTTCCGCAACTTCCTGCCCAGCACGGGCCGCCTGGTGCGCTTCCAGCCGCCTGCGGCCAACCTGGCCCAGGGGCAGGAAACGCTGCAAGGCACGTCCTATGCCGACGGTGCAGCACCCGACACGGCTGCGCCGTGGGGCGGCGTGCGCGTGGACACCGGCGTGCAGGACGGCGGCGAAATCCCCATGTTCTACGACTCGATGATTGCCAAGCTCATCGTGCACGGCAAAGACCGCAACGAGGCCATTGCCAAGATGCGCGAAGCGCTCAACGGCTTTGTCATCCGCGGCGTGCAAAGCAACATCCCCTTCCAGGCGGCGCTGCTGGCCCACCCCAAGTTCGTCACCGGGCAGTTCAACACCGGCTTCATTGCCGAGCACTACGGCCAAGGCTTCAAGGCCGAGGACGTGCCGCACGACGACCCCGGCTTCCTGGCCGCGCTGGCCGCCTTTGTGCGCTGCAAGAGCCGCGAGCGCGCCGCCAACATGAGCGGGCAGTTGCCGGGCTACGGCGTCAAGCTGGGCAGCCGCTACACCGTGGTGCTGCTGGGGGCCGAAGGCCAGAACCAGTACCTGACCGCCGACGTGATGGAATTCACAGGGCATTCGGGCTTTGCCGCAATCAATATAAGCGGTAACAGCTATGAAATTGAGAGCGATAGTCGCCTCAACGAAGTGCGCATCCAAGGCCAGGTGAACGGCGTGCCCTTCACCGCCCAGGTGGAGCGCGGCACGGCCAAAAACCCACTGACGTTTGTGGTGCAGCACAACGGCACCAAGGTGGAAGCCCTGGTGGTCTTCCCCCACGTGGCCGAAAAACACAAGCTCATGCCCTTCAAGGCACCGCCCGACATGAGCAAGTACGTGCTGTCGCCCATGCCCGGTTTGCTGGTGGATGTGGCCGTTCAAGTGGGCCAGAAGGTGCAGGCGGGCGAACGCGTGGCCGTGATCGAAGCCATGAAAATGGAAAACGTGCTGTTTGCTGCCGCCGATGGTGTGGTGGCCAAGGTGCTGGGCGTCCAGCAGATCGCCATCGGTGGCCCGGACAAGCTGCACCTGCAGACCCTGTGGGTGGACATGCTGGGCCTGGAGAAGACCGGCACCTTCCAGAGCGAGCGCGAGAACGTCGACGAAGACATCTGCGC
>DASUON010000281.1:0-30263 GCA_036276615.1 Burkholderiaceae bacterium | reverse complement strand
GCTTGCGTTCGGTCACGTCGCGGGAAATCACCACAAACCGGTGAAGTGATGTGCGCCCACCCGCTGTCTCCGTGGGGTTTGGGGCATGGGGGTTGGGGGGAGGGCCGGGTTTGAGGGCCACTGAGAGCTCAAACCAGCGGTCACCACCTTCCATCGGAAGCTTGATCAGTCGCCCGTAGGAGTGGCCGCTTTCGAGGGCTTCGTCCAGCGCCGCGTGTGATTGTTGGGCCGCCTCGGGCGGCATCACCTCGTCCACCGTGTGTTGCAGCAGCTGTTCTGGAGGAACAGCCAGCAGTTCGGGACGGCGGGCATGGCAGGCGAGGTAGCGACCTTCTTCGTCCATTTCGAACAGCAGGTCGGGCAAGGCGCCCAAGGTGGCGGCCAGGCTGGCATGGGCGGCGGTGGCGGTTGCCCTTTCGGCTCGCAGGGCCTCTTCGGCGCGCTTGTGGTCGGTGATGTCGTGGTACGTCCACACCCGCCCAATGGTCTGGTCGTTGAGCCTCTGGGGGAAGGAATGGCGGGTGTACACCCGACCGTCTTTGAAATGGATCAGGTCCTGCGTTTCCCCGTTCGGGTCGGCCACCGCTTGCACGCTGTTGGCCAGCACCTGCTCGGCGTTGATCAGTTGGGGGTAGAACTTGCGCCGAAAGCTCTCCACGTCGTTGGCATGCAGGTCGCTGGGTTGCAGACCGGCCATGCGCAGAAAGGCGGAATTGAAGCGGGTGATGTGTTGGTGCTGATCCACCACCACCAGCGCATCGGCCGTGGCCTCGATGGACGCTTCCACCAGAGACAGCATGTGGGCCAACTGGGCGTTGGAGGTGCGCAAGCGCTCGTTGGACTGGGCCACTTCGTCCTGCGCCCGCTGGATGCCGGACACATAACGCCAGCTTGTGGCGCTCGCCAGCAGGGTGAGCACGGCCAGGCCGATGGCGACCACCGCGATGTCCCTTTCCTGTCGTTGCCAGGTTTGCATCAGCGCCTGCTCGGGCATTGCGACGGACAACAGCAGTTGGGGGTACAGCGTGGGGCGCACGGCGGTCCAATACCGTTGCCCAGGCTGAATCCGCCCGGCCACCAACTGGGCCTCTCCTTGTGTGTCCAGCGTTTCCAGCGGGGGGGCGGGGGGACGGTGGTCATGGTTCAGCACTTCGGGGTGGCTGGCCAGCAGCTCACCATTGGCCCGTTCCAGCGTCACCGTGAGGGGGCGGGGGCGCTGTCCGGCATCCAGCAAGGCGGTGAGCACCGCCATGTGGAGTTCGGCCACCGAGGCCAGCTTGGTGCCATCGTCCAGTCGAACCATGCGGGCCAGGTACAGGACTCGCTCCGAAGTCTGGGCCTGGGTGACCGGCGCACTGACCAACAGGGTGGGGTAGGGCTGCTCCAGCACCGACTTGAGGAAGCCCTCGGGTAGCGAAAGCCCCAGCCGTGCTGTGCTGCTCTGCGCCCCGTACAGCACTTGCCCCTGGTCGTTGACGACGGCCAGGTCCCGGATCATCAGGTTCTGGTTGAGCGTTGCGTTCATCAACCGGGGCAACAGCGAACGGGCGTGGTTGGCGAGAGGGGCTTGGCCCCCAGGGCGCCGACCTGGTGAGGGGGCCGCGTCCAGGGCGAGCCAACGGGCCATTTCGGCCAGGAACATGTCGATGCCCACCAGGGCCCGGTTCAGCTCGGTCTCGGTGCTGTTGACGACCTGAGAGACTTCCTCCTGCCCGGTCTTGATGGTTGCGTCGCGGCTGGTCGTCATCAACGACAGGGTCAGTGCGGCAATGGTGAGCAGCAGCGCACTGCACGCCGCCACGATGGCCCAGCGGACACGGTGCCAGGATTGCAGCGGTGGGGTGGGCATCCTGGGGGGCTTTCAGCGCTTGAGGGGCAGGGGGGCCGCGTGGACACCGGTGACCGGGGCCATCACCCGGTTCCAGACGGGGACGCACGCGTTGCCACAGCGTTCCAACCAAGCGGGCAACACGCTGGTGCGAAAGGACTCTCTCAGCCGCAGCTCGTCGTCGGGGAGGGCTTTCACTTCGATCATGCGCCCGGGTTTGCCGCCCATGCAGTCTTTGCGTCCGGTGTTGCAGGCCACGCCGTCGCGGGTTTGTCGTTCGGCATCGGCCCAGATGACCTTTTCCAACTGTGGCAGTTGGCGGGCCAACGTGGTTTTGACTTTGGGCGGTAGGGCACTCCACGCGTCCAGGTTGGCCCCGAACATGGCCACGCCCCAGGTGGTGGCGCTGGCGTGCAAATGGGTGGTCACTTCGTGCAGCCCGATGGCATTGCCCGACATGGCGCCGGTGATGGCGCAGTCCACATTGCCGGCCCGGATGCTGCTCACCATGTCCGCAAACGCCGTCTGCACCGCCACGGCCCCGAAGGGCCGAATCAGGTCCGCTTGCGTGGGGTTGCTGATGCGCACCCGCCGCCCGGCCAGGTCGGACAAGCCTTTGAAGGGCTGGGTGCAGAAGGTGACCTGGGGCGGGTACACATACAGCGCGAGCACCTCAATGCCATGGCGTTCACGCATGGTGCGCTCCAGGTGCGGGCGGTAGGCCTGCACGGTTTTTTGCAGTGATGCCATGTCCGGGTTGAGCCCCGCCAGGTCAATGGCGGCCAGTTCGGGTTCGGTGGCCACGATGCCACTGAGCAGCACGGTGGCAAATGGCACCACCCCCAGTTGCATCAGCCGCAGCACTTCATGGTTGCGGATGCCCGCCTTGTCGAACGGCACGATGGTGCCCACGGCTTGCCCATCGGTGAGTTCGGCCAGCTGGCGGGTCCAGAAGGGTTCTTCAAACTTGCGGTACTGTTCCAGGTTGTCCAGCCCACCGACCACGCGGATTTGGTAGGGCGCTGCATGGGCCGCCCCCAGATCGCACGCCAGCCACAGCAGGGCAAGCCATGTGGCTCGGGAAAACCAGGCTCGACAGCGCAGGCGCTGGGCCGTGAAGAGGGAAACCATGCAGTTCAATGCGTTGAATGGAAGGCAGCCCATCTTACTGACCGTCCGCACCGTTGCGGTGCCGTGCGTCGCTCGCGCCGGGCTGTCAGGCTGCCATCAGTAAAATCGGCGTCAATCTTCGGTTCACCTTCTCAACCTTTCCAACACCATGTCTCTTGCCAACGTCACCCCCGGTTCCAAGTGCCCTGAGCAGTTCAACGTCGTCATCGAAATCTCTCAGAACGCCGACCCCATCAAGTACGAGGTGGACAAGGAGTCCGGCGCGCTGTTCGTGGACCGCTTTGTGGGCACGGCCATGCACTACCCCGCCAACTATGGTTACATCCCCCAGACCGTGGCCGGCGACGGCGACCCGGTGGACGTGCTGGTGCTGACCCCCTTTCCGCTGCCCCCCGGCGTGGTGATTCCCTGCCGTGCCATCGGCATGCTGAAGATGGAAGACGAAGGCGGTGTGGACGCCAAGCTGCTGGCCGTGCCCACCAAGAAAATCCTGCCCGCCTACGACCACCTCAACAGCCTGGAAGACCTGAACCCGCAGGTGCTGAAGAACATCTCCCACTTCTTCGAACACTACAAGGACCTGGAAGCCGGCAAGTGGGTCAAGGTGCAAGGCTGGGATGGCATCGAGGCCGCCCACAAGGAAATCACCGACGGTTTGGCCGCCGCTGCCAAAGCCTGATTTTGTAAGGTTTTTTGGCACCTGCCGCTTTATTTATAAGCGGTATCAGCTATCAAAAACAAAGCGCCTGTGGCCTGGCCCCAGGCGTTTTTTTCTGCATTTGCCGTGGAATACGTTGCTTCATGCGGTTGACCCATCCCAGGCTTGTTGCGTCAGCGTTCCTTTTGGGCCTGTTCCCGTCGGTTGTACTGGCCGAGGCGGGGGCGCGGGTGGATCTGACGCAGGTTCCGTTTGAGCAGTTGCTTGACACGGACATTGTCACCGCCAAAAAGCTGGTGAAGCAGGTGAGTGAGGCCGCTTCTGCGGTCAGTGTCGTGACCGCGGATGACATCAAGGCGCACGGCTACCGTTCCATCCACGACATCCTGAACAGCATGCGCGGCATCATGATGGTGCGCAACAACGACGGGTATTCGTACCTGGCTGGCCGGGGTTTGGGCTCCAAGGACTATGCCGGCCGGGTCACCATGCTGATCGACGGACTCCGGGTGTCGGACAATGTGTTTGGCCAGTCCTATTTCGGCACCGATGGCGTGCTGGATGTTGAACTGATTGAGCGCGTGGAATACATCCCCGGGGCTGGTTCGGCCATTCATGGAAATGGCGCCTTCCTTGGGGTGGTGAACGTCATCACCAAAAAGGGCAAAGACGTCGGTGGCGTCCAAGTGTCCCAGGAGTTTGGTGCCAACCATTGGAATCGAACGCGCCTGACCTACGGAAAGCAATTCGACAATGGCCTCGATTTGCTGCTTTCAGGTTCCACCTACCGCAACAGCGGTCGGTTTGCCACCACCTACGATGGCTATCCCGACCGGGTGGACAAGGAGCGAAACCAACGGTTGTTTGTGAAGGGGTCGTTCGAAGGGTGGGGGTTGTAGGGCTCGTGGTCCAGACACCCCAGTGCCATGAACCTGGGTGAGGTGCAGGCGACTGACGAAAGTGCTTTTTGGACCTTGACCCATGACCGGCGTCTGGGGCCTGACCTGAAGCTGTCGGCCCAGGCCAGCGTGGGCCAATACCTGTTTGACCAGAATTCTCCTGGTGGGACTGACTTTGCGCGTGGGCGCTGGTACGGCCTGGACCTGAAGTTTGTGGGCACCTGGTTTGATCGCCACACCTGGGTGTTCGGCACCGAGCATCGCAACGATCATGAACAACGGCTTCGCTTTGAGGGGGCTGGGTATGACCTGCGCACCCGTCATCGGACCGATGCCGCCTATGTCTACGACAACCACGACATCCTTGACAACCTGCAGCTGAACTACGGCCTTCGTGTGGACCATCACGACACAGGTCGCCAGACGCTCAGCCCTCGCATGGGGTTGATTTACCGGCCTTGGGAGGGGGCGGTGCTCAAACTGTCGTCCGGCAAGGCCAATCGACAGCCTGTGCCCTACGAAAGCTACGCCTCGGTGGTCTGGGGCATCGTGCCCGAAGGGTATGTCTTGCCGACCGAGCAGGTGACCCTGAACGAGCTGGTCTGGGAGCAGCAACTGGGGCCGAGGACGCGCCTGATGGCCTCGCTGTTCGGGTACCGCACCCGTGACCGTTCTTACGTCAATTGGGACCTGAACCAGCTGGTGCAGCAAAGAATTGTCAGCTCTGGGGCGGACGTGGAGTGGGAGCACAACTGGATTGACGGACGTCGACTCAAGGTCAGCTATGCGTGGCAGACCGCCAAGGACGATGGGGGGCGGCAAATTCCCCTGTCTCCGCATCATCTGTTGAAACTCAACTTCTCCGCGCCATGGATGGACGACCGGGTGCGGTGGGGCGTGGAGGCCCAGGCCGTCAGCCGCCGATGCGTTGGGCTGCAAAGCACCGATGCGTGCATTGCTGTCGGTGGGTACAGCGTGACCCATCTGACGCTGTCTTCCTCCCGGCTTGTGCCGGGATGGGAGGCCAGTGTGTCGGTGCGCAACCTGTTCAATCGCCGGTACAGCGACTTCATCACGGGTGAAGGACGCGGCGTTTGGCTGCAACTGGGCCGAGATTTCAAATGAAGCGGCTTGTTGCATCCCTTTTCAGTGGTCTCGGGGGACTGGTCTTGGGCTGCCTGCCGTTGACCGGCATGGCCGAGGGGCTTCGCTCGGTTCCCGAGTACGAGATGAAGGCCGCGTACCTGTACAACTTCGCGCTGCTGACCTCATGGCCGGGCGCCCTGTCGGGTTCGTTCCATGTGTGTGTGTTCGGGCAGGACGAATACGCCGCAGCCTTGGAGGTGCTTCAGGGCAAGTCAGTGGGGCGCCAACCCATTCAAGTGGTGTATCTCAACCAACCGGAGGACGCTCAAAAGTGCCAAGTGGTTTTTTTGAGTGAGTTGGAGCCCAAGCGAGCGGAGCGACTTTGGGCGACCCTCAGCGGCACATCCGCATTGACCGTGACGGATGACAAACGGCAGCAAACCGACTCCATGATTTACCTGGAGTCGGACAACCGCCGATTGGTGTTTGAGGTCAACATGGCGCCCGCGAAGCGGGCAGAACTGACCTTGAGTTCCAAGTTGTTGAGGTTGGCCAAACGGGTGATTTCTCCCTGAGGTCAACGCCGAGGCCTGCTGCCTGAAGGGGGCGCCTCATTGGCCCTGTCACCTTTGTGCCCAGGGTCAAAACCGTACACTGCCCGCATGTCCGCCTACACCGATGTTTCGCATTTCCCCCGTGACGCCAAACCCCTGAGCAGCTACCGCCCCTACTGGGCCAAGCGCTTCGGGACGGCCCCCTTCCTGCCCATGAGCCGGGAGGAAATGACCGCGCTGGGTTGGGACAGTTGCGACGTGGTGCTGGTGACGGGCGACGCCTACGTGGACCACCCCAGCTTTGGCATGGCCGTCATCGGGCGCATGCTGGAGCAGCAGGGCTTTCGGGTGGGCATCATCGCCCAGCCCGACTGGACCAGCGCCGAGCCCTTCCGGGCGCTGGGCAAGCCCAACCTGTTCTGGGGCGTGACCGCGGGGAACATGGATTCCATGATCAACCGCTACACGGCGGACCGCAAAATCCGCAGCGACGACGCCTACACCCCGGGCGACGTGGGCGGCAAACGGCCCGACCGCGCGGCCATCGTCTACAGCCAGCGCTGCCGCGAGGCCTTTCCCGAAGTGCCCATCGTGCTGGGCGGCATCGAGGGCAGTCTGCGCCGCATTGCCCACTACGACTACTGGAGCGACAAGGTGCGCCGCAGCGTGGTGGTGGATGCCAAGTGCGACCTGCTGCTGTATGGCAACGCCGAGCGGGCCATCGTCGAAATCGCCCACCGCCTGGCGGCACGCCAGCCCGTTGAGGCCATCACCGACGTGCGGGGCACGGCCTTTGTGCGCCGCGAAACGCCTGAAGGCTGGTTCCAGATCGACTCCACCGAGGTGGACCAGCCGGGGCGGGTGGAAGACCACATCAACCCCTACCTGACCACCGCCGAGCAGGCCAAGGCCAACGACAGCACCTGCACGCGCTCCGAAGCGGATGCCACGGCTGAACCCGGCGAGTCCAACGGCGACGCCCGGCAGGACGAACTGGCCATGCCCGTGGCCCTGGTGCCCAACCCCGCGCTGGCCCGAGGGTTGGTGTCCGGCAAGCGCCTGCCGCCGCGGGAGCGCACCGTCATCCGCCTGCCCAGCTACGAGCAGGTGAAAAGCGACCCGGTGCTGTACGCCCACGCCAACCGCGTGCTGCACCTGGAAACCAACCCCGGCAACGCCCGTGCGCTGGTGCAGGCCCACGGCGAGGGCACCACGGCGCGCGACGTGTGGATCAACCCGCCGCCCATCCCCCTCACCACCGCCGAGATGGACCTGGTGTTCGGTCTGCCCTACGCCCGCAGCCCGCACCCGGCCTATGCCGACGAGCAGGGCCGCCACGACGGGGCCACCAAGATCCCGGCGTGGGAGATGATCCGCTTCAGCGTCAACATCATGCGCGGCTGCTTCGGGGGCTGCACGTTTTGCAGCATCACCGAGCACGAGGGGCGCATCATCCAGAGCCGCTCCGAGGATTCGGTCATCCACGAGGTGGAAGACATCCGCGACAAGGTGCAGGGCTTCACCGGCGTCATTTCCGACCTGGGCGGCCCCACGGCCAACATGTACCGCTTGGGCTGCCGCAGCCCCGAGATCGAGGCCGCCTGCCGCAAGCCCAGCTGCGTGTACCCCGGCATCTGCCAGAACCTGCACACCGACCATGGCCCGCTGATCCACATGTACCGGCGGGCGAGGGCACTGCCGGGCGTCAAGAAGATCCTCATCGGCTCGGGCCTGCGCTACGACCTGGCCGTGAAAAGCCCCGAGTACGTCAAGGAGCTGGTCAGCCACCACGTGGGCGGCTACCTCAAGATTGCCCCCGAGCACACCGAAGCGGGGCCGCTCACCAAGATGATGAAGCCGGGCATTGGCACCTACGACCGCTTCAAGCAGATGTTCGACCAGTTCAGCGAGGAAGCGGGCAAAAAGCAGTTCCTGATCCCGTACTTCATCGCCGCCCACCCGGGCACGCGCGACGAGGACATGATGAACCTGGCCGTCTGGCTCAAGCGCAACGGTTTTCGGGCCGACCAGGTGCAGACCTTCTACCCCAGCCCCATGGCCACGGCCACGGCCATGTACCACAGCGGGCGCAACACGCTGCGCAAGGTGCACCGGCAGGCGCAGGGGGACGACGAGGCGGTGGACGTGGTGCGCGGCGAAAAGCGCCGCCGCCTGCACAAGGCCTTTTTGCGCTACCACGACCCCAACAACTGGCCGCTGCTGCGTGAGGCGCTCAAGGCCATGGGCCGTGCCGACCTCATCGGCAACGGCAAACACCATTTGATTCCCACCTTCCAGCCGGTGACGGATGGCGGCTACCAGAGCGCTCGACGCAAGAACAGCACGCCCACCCCGGGCCGGGTGCTCACCCAGCACACGGGGCTGCCGCCGCGGGCAGGCACGGGTGGCGGTGCGGCGGCAGGGGCTGGTGCGGGACGGAGTGGCGCAAAAAAAAGCACCCCGGGTGGGGGTGCTTCGGTGGGGGCGTCAGGCCGGTCGCGCAAGCCCCGCTGAGAGGGGGCTGCGTGGGGCCACGCCTTCAGCGGAAGAAGGTGAACAACCAGGCGATGAGCGAAATGCCCACCACGATGCCGATGCCGATGATGAAGTTGCCCTGTTTGCCAGCCTGAATCTCCTGGGTTTCGGCCACTTTTTCGGCCAGGCGCTGTTTGACGAACTCCGGCTGTGGGGTGACGGTGTTGCGGCAGTAGGGGCACACCGAGGCCTCGGGCAGGATGTATTCGGCGCAGTGCACACACTTCACATGGGTCAGCTCCAGGTCGTGGGTGACGGTGTCCAGTGCGTCGGCCAGGGCCAGGTCTTTCATCATCATCAGCAGCACAAAACCCAGGATGGGTGAGGCGATGGCGCTGACGATGAGCCACACGAACGGGTTGCGCCCGCGCTGCTTGGCCAGAAAGGCCACGGCACACGCGAATGCAAACCACAAAAACAAGAAAGTACTCATCCCAAAACCCCCATTTGAACCAAGCCCGAAGGATAGCGGCAGCACGGCGGCCTGAACAGCGACACGACCATTCCGTGCGGATTTCTGCGCAGAAATTGCCGCACACCCACCACAGATGTCACACACAAGCCTGTGTCACGCCAACACGCTCAGGGGCAGGTCGTGCGCGGTGGCCAGCGCTTGCAGTTGGGCCCTGCTCTGGCACGCGAAGAACCGGGCCAAGGCCTGTCGGGTGTCGTCGCTGCGCATGGGGGTGTTCTCGGGCAGGCCTGCCACCTGGCACAGCCGCCGGGCAAAGTGGGGCTCCAGCGCCGCCAGGGCCACCCGGCCGTCCTGGCAGGGGTACACCTGATAACCCGCATGGCCACCGCCCACGTCGCCTTCGGGGGTGGTCAGCCCCCAGTGGCGGGGCTGGGCCAACCAGGCGGCCGCGTCGCTCAGGGCCACCTGAAGGTGCTGACCCCATCCCGTTTGCTGGCGTTGCATCAGGCCACGCAGCACGGCTTCGGTGGTCAACAGCGCCCCGGCCATGTCGGCGTACAGCGTGGCGGGCAGCGCCAAATCGGTCACCAGGCCGTGGTCGGCTTGGTAGGTGAGGTCGTGCCCCGGCTCTTCGGCGCGGGCGCCCGGGGCCCCCACGATGTCCACCACCACCAGCCGCGGGTATCGGGGGTGCAGGTCAACCCAGGACAGGCCCAGTTTTTTCAGAGCAGACGGGCGAAACGAGGTCAGCAGCACATCGGCGTGGGGCAGCAGCTGGTGCAGCCGCTGCTGCCCCTCGGTGTCCTTGAGGTCCAGCACCACGCTGCTCACGCCCTGGTGCAGGTCGGTGTGGGCTGGGGGGCAGTACTGCGCCATGGGATCGCCAGCGGGTGGGTCGACCTTGGTGCAGTGGGCCCCGAGGACACGCAGGCGCATCAACGCGGCGGGGCCTGGGAGGTTCAAGGCCAGGCTGACCACGTGCATGCCTTGCAGCGCAAGGGATGGGGGCTGGGCAAGGGGTGGGGTGGGGACGGTCATGCCCTGCATGGTAGGGGCGGTGGCGCCGGGCCGTCGGGCCGCAGGGGCGGGGATGTCACACAGGTTTCATGGATTCGCCACGAAGTGGACACGCGGCGTTTTCAGAATGCCGGGCAACACCAAGAAGGACACACCATGAAAGAACTGCCCACCCCCACCCTGGACCTGTCGCCCCACGTGTTGCCTCGGGGGTCACTTCATCGATCGGTTGGTTTCAACCTGGCGCAAGCGCCGTCGGGTGCCGCTGGCGCGTCAGAACGACCTGCACTGGTGGTGGCCTGGGCCCGGCACCTCGACGAGGTGAGGGAGGCGCAGGCGCTGCGCCACCAGGTGTTTGTGGAGGAAATGGGGGCCCGGCTGCCCACGCCCGTGCCTGGCCACGACATCGACCTGTTTGACGACTTCTGCGAGCACCTGCTGGTGCGCGACGCCGTCACCCATCAGGTGGTCGGCACCTACCGCGTGCTGACGCCCACCCAGGCCCGCCGGGCGGGCAGTTTCTACAGCGACACCGAGTTCGACCTGACCCGCCTGCGCTTTCTGCGCGAGCGCATGGTGGAACTGGGCCGCAGCTGCGTGCATGCCGAGCACCGCCATGGCGGCGTCATCATGGCGCTGTGGGGGGCCTTGGCCGATTTCATGGTGCGCAACGGCCTGGACACCATGATCGGTTGCGCCACCATCCCCATGCACCACGAAGGCCCGATGGGCCGTGTGGGTGGAGGCCATGCAGCTGCCAGCATCTGGCATCGCCTGAAGGACACGCACCTGGCCTCGGTGGAGTACCACGTGCGCCCGCGCCTGCCGCTGCCGGTGGAGCGCCTGGACACCAGCCTCGACGTGGAGCCGCCCGCCCTCATCAAAGGCTACCTGCGCCTGGGTGCACGCATCCTGGGGGCACCGGCCTGGGACCCGGACTTCAATGCCGCCGACCTGCCCATGATGATGCGCATCCAGGACCTGCCCGCCCGCTACCGCAAGCACTTTCTGGGTGCACAGTGATTTGCTGCCAATCCGAGAGCAAACATTTAAACAATATGAAGCGCTAGGGGCTCAAAACATCATGGAAAATGACGGCTGAGCGGCCCCATGGCCGCGCTGTTCATGTCCATGACCGTAGAACCCTCTTCTCTCCCTTCGTCTCCACCCGCCTCGTCGCGCCATTCAGGGGGGCAGGCGCAGGCCCTGGTCGATGCCCCAGCGGCCCCGAGCCGCTCGGCAGGCGCACGGGGGCGGGCCCGAGTGGCCCAGGCCCTGCCTGAACCGGCCAAGCTGACCTTGCTGGACCGGGACCTGAGCATCCTGTCGTTCAACGAGCGGGTGCTGGACTGGGCCCGCAGGCCCGACGTGCCCTTGCTGGAGCGCTTGCGCTACCTGTGCATCGTGTCGTCCAACCTGGACGAGTTCTTTGAAGTGCGTGCCGCCGCCCACATGGCCGCCCAGCTGAGCGGCGAGCAAAAAGGGGCCTACACCGATGCCACGTTTGCCGCGCTGTCGGAGCGCGTGCACCAGGTGGTGGCGTCGCAATACCGCCTCTACAACGACGAGCTGTTGCCCTTGCTGGAAAAGCGTGGCGTCAAGCTGCTGACCCATGGCGAGCGCAATGCCACCCAGAAGCGCTGGGTGAGGGACTACTTTGTGCGCGAGGTCCAACCCTTGCTGGTGCCGGTGGGGCTGGACCCGGCCCACCCGTTTCCGCAGGTGGCCAACAAGTCGCTGACCTTCATCGTGCGCCTGAGTGGGCGCGACGCCTTTGGGCGCGAGAACGAGGTGGCCATCGTCAAGGTGCCGCGTTTCCTGCCTCGGTTTCTGCGCATGCCCACGGCCAAGAACTCGCGCCAGCAGTTGTTCATCTCCATCTCCAGCATCATCCGCTCGCACCTGGTGGACCTGTTTCCCGGGCGGCAGGTGACGGAGTTTTCGCAGTTCCGTGTCACCCGCCATTCCGACTTGGCGGTGGATGAGGAAGAGGTCAAGAACCTGCGCACCGCCTTGCGCAAGGGCTTGCAGCAACGCCACTACGGACGGGCGGTGCGGCTGGAGGTGTCGGCCGATTGTTCGGCCTTCCTGTCCAACTTCCTGTTGCAGCAATTCGGTTTGCCGGAGGCTGCCTTGTACCGGGCGCAGGGCCCGGTGAACCTGGTGCGGCTCAACCAGCTCATCGACCTGATCGATGCACCCGCCATGCGTTTCGAGGCCCACCGGCCTGCATGGCCCCGCCAGTTGGTGCCCGGGCAGCCGTTTTTCGAGCGCTTGCAGCAGGGCGATGTGCTCATCCACCAGCCCTACGAAACCTTTGACGCCGTGCTGGCCTTTCTGCGCGAGGCGGTGGAAGACCCTCAAGTGCTGGCCATCAAGCAGACCATCTACCGCACCGGGGCGCGCTCCGAGCTGATGGAGTTGCTGCGCGAGGCCGTGCGCCGTGGCAAGGAAGTGACCGCGGTGGTGGAGCTGAAAGCCCGCTTCGACGAAGAAGCCAACATCAACTACGCCGAGCGGCTGGAATCGGTGGGGGCCCAGGTGGTGTACGGGGTGGTGGGCCTGAAAACCCACGCCAAGATGATGCTGGTCACCCGCCGTGAGGGGCGGCAGCTGGTGCGCTACGCCCACTTGTCTACCGGCAACTACAACCCGGGCACGGCCCGGCTGTACACCGATGTCAGCCACCTGACGGCCGACCCGGCCCTGACGCAAGACGTGGAGCAGGTGTTCCTGCACCTGGCCAGCCAGAACAAGCTGGGCAAGCTCAACAAGGCCATGATCGCGCCCTTCCACCTGCACAAGGTCATGTTGGAGTGGATTGCGGCGGCCAGCCGGGCCGCGGTGGCGGGGCAGCGTGCACGCATCGTGCTCAAGATGAATGCGCTGACCGACGAGCCCTTGGCCCGCGCGTTGGCACACGCTTCGCAATGCGGGGTGCAGGTGGACCTCATCATTCGCGGGGCATGCACCCTGCCTGCAGGCGTGCCGGGGGTGACCGATCGCATCCGCGTGCGCTCGGTCATCGGCCGGTTGCTGGAGCATTCGCGGGTGTTCCATTTCCAGATCGGGGACGAGGACCAGCTCTGGCTGTCCAGCGCCGACTGGATGAACCGCAACATGCTGCGCCGGGTGGAGCTGGCCTGGCCCGTGACCGACCCGGTGTTGAAGCAGCGGCTGGTGGACGAATGCCTGGACCTCTACCTGGCCGACAACCTCGATGCCTGGGACTTGCAACCCGATGGCACCTACACCCGGGCGCAACCCGACACGGTCAGCCGCGGCAAAAGTGGGCGCTCGAAAGCGGGCAAGGCAGCGGGGGCCGGTGTGTCGGCCCAGGCCGTGTTGATGAGCCGTTACGGTCGAAAGGACTGACCGTCGGCCAGGGGCCGCGGGGCCTGGCTCAGTCCAGGCTGTGCGAAAGCCGCCAGCCCACCTTGGCCCAGGCCAGGGCTTCTTCCTGGATCAGCCAGGCCGATTGAGGGAAGCGTTGTGCCCAGCCGCGCTGCGCGGTCAGACGCACCTGCCGGGGCTTGAACTGCAGGCTGATGGCTTGGTGCTCGGGATCGCGCCGTGCGTGGCACAGGATGACGGCCAGCCGCAGCGCCATGAGCTGCTTGACCAACAGTTCGTCCTGCGCCAGCCAGGCTTCGATCTTGCGCAACTTGCCGCGCTGCCCCAGCACCAGCAGGCTCATGCGCTGCAACTCCGCCATGGAGAAACCCGGCGCATCCACATGTTCCAGCACGTAGGCGCCGTGGTGGTGCATGTCGTCGTGGGAGATGTGCACGCCCAGCTCGTGCAGCCGCGCCGCCCAGTTGAGCTTGCGGGAATGCCGCTCGTCGTGGGCATTGGGTTCGGCCATCTGGAAGAACAGGTCCGACGCCACGGTGCTGACCCGCCGCGCCTGGGCGGCATCCACCGAAAAGCGCTGCGAGAGCCATTGCACCGTGCGTTCGCGCAGGTCGGTTTCGTCGTTGTCACGGTCGATCAGGTCGTACAGCGCACCTTGGCGCAATGCCCCCTGGGCGGCCACCATGTGCTCGATGTTGAACAAATCGAAAATGGCCCGCAGCACCGACAGACCGCCGCCGATGACCAGCTTGCGGTCGTCCTTGATGCCCTCCAGCCGCACGTTGTCGGCGGTTTGGGCCTTGAGCAGTTTTTCCAGCAGCCAGTCCAGGCTGTCGCGGGTGATGGTGTCGCCGTCGCGTCCGTTGGCGGCCAGGGCATCGGCAATGGCCCCCACCGTGCCGGATGAACCGTAGGCCACGTCCCACAGGTTGCGGGGGAAGATGTCCAGCGCTTCGTCCAGCACGGCCTTGGCGGCGATTTCCGCGGTCTGGAAGGCCTGGGGGGTGAACTGGTTGTCGGCAAAGTAGCGGGCTGACCACGACACGCTGCCCAGCCGGAACGACTCCATGGCCTTGGGCTGGAAGCCTTGGCCCATGATCAGTTCGGTGGATCGGCCCCCCACGTCCACCACCAGCCGTCGTTCGTCGGACTGGGGCAGCAGGCGGGTCACGCCCTGGTAGATCAGGCGGGCTTCTTCCAGCCCGGAAATGACTTCGATGGGAAACCCGAGGATCTGCTGCGCCCGTTCGATGAACACATCGCGGTTGCGGGCTTCGCGCAGGGTCTGGGTGGCCACGGCCCGGACCTGGGCCTTGTCGAACCCCTTGAGCCGCTCGGCGAACCGGGCCAGGCAGTCCCAGCCGCGTTGCATGGCCACGTCCGACAGGTTCTTGTCTTCGCCCAGCCCGCCGCCTTGGCGAACCATTTCCTTCAGGTACTCGACCCGCTGGATGTGACCGTGGTCGAAGCGACCAATTTCAAGCCGAAAGCTGTTGGAGCCCATGTCCACAGCCGCGAGGAGGGTGCCGTTGTTCATCGATGTTCTGGGGCAGTGTTGGGGCAGGGGGCCACCTTTGGCGCGGGAGCATAGCACTGCATGCAACGCGCCACCCCTGGGGATCGGAGCGTCAAATGGTTGTCACAAAACAGTCACACAAGCTTCCTACAGTCCACCCCATTCCATTCATAACCGACTGAAAGGTCTTCGATGAAACGCTTGTTCCTGAAATCCGTTGCCGCTTCCGTGGCTGCCCTGGCATTTGGCGCTTCTGCGTTGGC
The DNA here is from genome assembly GCA_036276615.1 of Burkholderiaceae bacterium. GTDB lineage: Bacteria > Pseudomonadota > Gammaproteobacteria > Burkholderiales > Burkholderiaceae_C > UBA2334. The sequence continues at coordinate 15,007 of DASUON010000281.1, read as the reverse complement.
TGCTGACATCACCGGCGCGGGGGCCACCTTTCCGTTCCCCATGTACGCCAAGTGGGCCGAAGCCTACAAGGCCGCCACCGGCACGGGCCTGAACTACCAATCCATTGGTTCGTCGGGCGGCATCAAGCAGATTCGCGCCAAGACCGTGGCCTTTGGCGCGTCGGACGCCCCGCTCAAGGGTGAAGAACTGGACAAGGATGGCCTGGTGCAGTTCCCCGCCATCATCGGTGGTACGGTGCCCGTGGTGAACCTGGACGGGTTCAAGCCCGGCGAGCTGAAAGTGACCGGCCCGGTGCTGGCCGACATGTACCTGGGCAACATCACCAAGTGGAACGACGCCAAGCTGGTGGCCCTGAACCCCGGCAAGACCCTGCCTGACCAGGCCATCACCATCGTGCACCGCGCCGATGGCTCGGGCACCAGCTTCAACTTCACCGATTACCTGAGCGCCGTCAGCAAAGAGTGGGCGGACAAGGTGGGCAAGGGTGCCGCCGTCAAGTGGCCTGCTCCGTCGTCGGTGGGAGGCAAGGGCAACGAGGGTGTGGCCGCCAACGTCAACCGCGTCAAGGGTGCGCTGGGTTACGTGGAGTACGCCTACGTCAAGAAGAACAACATGACCTTCTTGCAACTGCAAAACGCCAACGGCAAGTACGTCAGCCCTGATGACGCCACTTTTGCCTCCGCCGCCGCCGGTGCCGACTGGTTCAGCGTGCCCGGCATGGGGGTGTCCATGGTCAACGCCAAGGGCGATGCCAGCTGGCCCATCAGCACCGCATCCTTCATCCTGATGTACAAGGAACCCGCCAACAAGGCTGAGGCGGCCGAGGTGCTGAAGTTTTTTGACTGGGCCTTCAAGAACGGCAAGAAAATGGCCGCTGACCTGGATTACGTTTCCCTGCCCGACAGCCTGACCGACCAGATTCGCGCCAAGGTCTGGACCCAGGTCAACACCAAGTGACCCTCAAGGTCTGAATCTGAGAGCCACGGCCCCTGACATCGGGCGCCGTGGCTTTGCTCAACCTGACCAGGAGTGCACATGAACGCAGGGACCCGACTGGAAACCCCCATGAACATGCCCATCGCGTCGGCGCAAGTCGACAACCCCGACATGCTGACCATTGCCCGGCGTCAGCGGATTCAGGACTTTTTTTTCCATCGCATCACACAAGCGTTCTCGCTGCTGGTGCTGGTGGCGCTTCTGGGCATCATCGGCTCCCTGTTTGTCAACGCGCTGCCCACGTTCCAGAAGTTTGGTCTGCACTTCATCTGGCGGGTGGAGTGGGACATCATCAACGAGGAGTTTGGCGCGGCCATTGCCATCTTTGGCACGCTGGCCAGCGCGGCCATTGCCCTGCTGATCGCGGTGCCCCTGGCGTTTGGCATTGCACTCTTCCTCACCGAAAACTGTCCCGTGACCTTGCGCCGCCCGCTGGGCATGGCCATCGAGTTGCTGGCGGCGGTGCCGTCCATCATCTACGGCATGTTCGGTCTGTTCATTTTTGCCCCGCTGTTTGCGCAGTACGGGCAACCGGCCTTGCAGTCCACGCTGGGGCAGATGCCCTTGATCGGACCGCTGTTCGGCGGGGCCACCAACGGCATCGGCATCCTGGCGGCGGGCATCATCCTGGCGTTCATGGTGCTGCCTTTCATTGCCGCGGTGATGCGTGACGTGTTTGAAATCGTGCCCCCCATCTTGCGCGAGTCCGCCTATGGCCTGGGTTGCACCACCTGGGAGGTGGTGCGCAAGGTGGTGCTGCCGTACACGCAAAAAGGCGTGGTGGGTGGGGTGATGCTGGGCCTGGGCCGTGCCCTGGGCGAGACCATGGCGGTCACCTTCGTCATTGGCAACGCCAACCGCTTGCCCACTTCGTTGTTTTCACCCGGCACGTCCATCGCATCGACCCTGGCCAACGAGTTTGGCGAAGCCGCCGACTTCCATGTGTCGGCGCTGTTTGCCCTGGGCTTCCTGCTGTTTGTCATCACCTTTGTGGTGCTGGCGCTGGCCAAGGTCATGATTTTGAGGTCTGAAAAAGGCCGTGGCGCTTGATTGGCGTCATTCTTTGCTATCAAATTTGTAAAAGTATGAACTTCAATCAAGCCCTTTACAACCGCCGCCAGCGCGCCAACACCATCGGCCTGACCTTGTCCATGGGGGCCATGGGCCTGGGGTTGGTGGTGTTGTTGTGGATCTTGGCGGTGCTGTTCTACAACGGCTTCACGGCGCTGGACTGGAACCTGTTCACCCAGTCCACCCCCGCGCCCGGGTCGGAGGGCGGTGGCCTGGCCAACGCCATCGTCGGCAGCCTGATGATGTTGGGCTTTGCGGTGCTGGTGTCCACACCCATCGGCATTTTTGCCGGGGTGTACCTGGCCGAATACGGCGACCAGAGCAAGACCGCTGAACTCACCCGCTTCGTGACCGACATCATGCTGTCGGCCCCGTCCATCGTGCTCGGTCTGTTCGTCTACGCCATCGTGGTGGCACCGTTGGGCACGTTTTCGGGTTGGGCGGGCAGCATGGCGCTGTCGCTGATTGCCATTCCGGTGGTGGTCCGCACCACCGAGAACATGCTGCGCCTGGTGCCCGGCAGCCTGCGCGAAGCCGCGTTTGCCCTGGGGGCGCCGCGCTGGAAGGTGGCCAGCATGGTCACCCTGCGGGCCGCCAAGAGCGGTGTCATCACCGGTTTGCTGCTGGCCATTGCGCGCATCAGCGGTGAAACGGCCCCGCTGCTGTTCACGGCGCTGAACAACCAATTCTTCAGCACCAACATGAACGCTCCCATGTCCAACCTGCCGGTGGTGATCTTCCAGTTCGCCATGAGCCCGTATGACAACTGGGTGCGCATGGCCTGGGGCGGCGCGCTGCTGATCACGCTGGCGGTGCTGGCGCTCAATGTGCTGGCGCGGGTGTTCTTCCGCGAAAAGACCAGCGGTTGACCGCCACATCGCCCATCAAACGACGACACCCCAGTACCTTTCACAGAGACCTTGACCATGACCGCTTCTGCATCGGCCAAGCCGACCCCTGCCAACGCCATCGAGGTGCGCAACCTCAACTTCTTCTACGGCAAGTTCCAGGGGCTGAAAAACATCAACCTCGACATTCCCGAGCGCAAAGTCACCGCCTTCATCGGCCCCTCGGGCTGCGGCAAGTCCACGCTGTTGCGCACCTTCAACCGCATGTACAGCCTGTACCCCGGGCAACGTGCCGAAGGCGAAATCAACCTGTACGGCCAGAACATCCTCGACCCCAAGCAGGACTTGAATCTGCTGCGTGCCCGTGTGGGCATGGTGTTCCAGAAGCCCACGCCGTTTCCCATGACGATTTACGACAACATCGCCTTCGGGGTGAAGTTGTACGAAACGCTGTCCAAGAGCGACATGGACGACCGCGTGGAATGGGCGCTGACCAAGGCCGCGCTGTGGACCGAGGTGAAAGACAAGCTGCACCAGAGCGGGCTGAGCCTGTCGGGTGGACAGCAGCAGCGCCTGTGCATTGCGCGCAGCGTGGCCGTCAAACCGTCGGTGCTGCTGTTGGATGAGCCCACCTCGGCGCTGGACCCGATTTCCACCGCCAAGGTGGAAGAGCTGGTGCACGAGCTGAAAACCGACTACACCATCGCCATCGTCACCCACAACATGCAGCAGGCAGCCCGTTGCTCGGACTACACCGCCTACATGTACCTGGGCGAGTTGATGGAAGTGGGGGTGACCGAAGAGCTGTTCTTCAAGCCCAAGCGCACGGAGACCGAGGACTACATCACAGGAAGGTTTGGTTGAACAACATGGGTGACAAACACATTTCAAGCCAGTTCGATGCCGAACTGAACAACATTTCGGCCAAGGTCATGGAAATGGGCGGGCTGGTCGAGTCGCAGCTGCGCCATGCCATTTACGCCTTTGCCGAATTCAGCGCCGAGGTGGCGGACCAGGTGGTGGAGCGCGAGGCGCTGGTCAACCAACTGGAGGTGGACATCGACCACGACGTGTCGTCCACCATCGGCCGCCGTCAGCCCACGGCCCGAGACCTGCGCATGCTGCTGGCCATGTCCAAGATCACGGCCAACCTGGAGCGGGCGGGAGACGAGGTGAGCCGCATGGCCCGCATGGTCAAGCTCATCATCGAAAGCGGCTCGGCCCGGGCCTTGCCCAGTTCCGACCTGCATGTGGCGGCTGACCTGGCGTCTGACTTGCTGCGCCGCTCGCTGGATGCCTTTGCCCGGCTCGACACCGAAACGGCGCTGGCCATCATCAAGGCAGACGACCAGTTGGACCACGAGTACGATGGTTTCCTGCGCAAGCTGATGACCTACATCATGGAAGACCCCCGCACCATTTCGGCCAGCCTCAACCTGCTCTTCCTGGCCAAGGCCATCGAGCGTGTGGGTGACCATGCCAAGAACATCGCCGAAAGCACCATTTACGTGGCCAAGGGCACGGACGTGCGCCACATGGCCCCCAACGCCATGGACACGGTGGTGCAATGAGAAAACTGCCCCGAGTGCTGGTGGTCGAAGACGAGGCGGCCATTGCCGAGCTGATCGCCGTCAACCTGCGTCACAACGGATTTGCCCCCACCCTGGTGTTCGACGCCGAGGCGGCCCGCCGCGAGGTGGACGCCCAGATTCCGGACGTGATTCTGCTGGACTGGATGTTGCCCGGTGAAAGCGGCGCGTCGCTGGCGCGAGCTTGGCGGCAGGCGGAACGGACCAAACAAGTGCCCATCCTGATGCTCACGGCCCGGGCCGACGAGGCCGACAAGGTTCAGGCGCTGGATGCAGGGGCTGACGACTACATCACCAAACCCTTCTCCACCAAGGAGTTGCTGGCCCGCATCCGGGCGGTGCTGCGTCGCCGTTCGCCTGAACTGGCCGAGGACGCCGTGCAGGTGGCTGATCTGCGGCTGGATGCCGCCACGTACCGCGTCACGTTCCGGCAGCAAGAGTTGAAGGTGGGACCCACCGAGTTCAAGCTGCTGCACTACCTCATGAAGAATGTCGAACGGGTGCACTCGCGGGCCATGCTGCTGGACCGGGTGTGGGGCGACCATGTGTTCATCGAAGAACGCACGGTGGACGTTCACATCAAGCGCCTGCGCGAGGCCCTGGGCGATGCCGGGGCCATGATCGAAACCGTGCGAGGAGCCGGTTACCGCCTGAGTGCCATGGCGCCGTCTCGCCCCAGCCAGCCTGCGAGGGGCGACGCGATTGCATGACGGCCCGTTACGCTGAGTTGCTGTTTGCCATGGCCCTGGGGGCCGCGTATGGCTGGTTGGAGTCGTCTTGGGCCCTGGCGTGTGCGGGGTGTGTCGTCGGGGCGTGTGTGTGGTTGACGTGGGACGGTTGGCACCTGCACCGTGTCATGCAGTGGCTGCAACGCCCGGAAGCCACCCGCGAACCGCGTGTTCCGCACGCCTGGCGTGAGTTGGTGGAACGCTTCCGCAAGGCGCGCAAGGTGCTGCAATCCGAGGTGGACGATGCCGACACCCGGTTGCATGAGTTTCTGGAGGCCATCCAGACCTCTCCCAATGGCGTGATCTTGCTGGACCACCGTGAGCGCATTGAGTGGTGCAACCAGACGGCGGCCGATCAGCTGGGCATCAACCCCGAGCGGGATCTGATGCAGCACGTGACCAACCTGATCCGTGAACCGATGTTCACCGCTTACCTGCACGGGGGGCGTTACGACCAGGAGATTCAGATCCCTGGCGGGCGCAGCAGCGTGTCCCGTCCGGTGGTGCTGGCCATCCGGGTGCACGAGTACGGTTATGGCCGCAAGCTGATGCTGTCGCGTGACGTGACGGCCGTTCAGCAGGCCGAGGCCATGCGGCGCGATTTTGTGGCCAACGTGTCCCACGAAATACGCACGCCGCTCACGGTGCTCAGCGGTTTTGTGGAAACCTTGCAGACCTTGCCTTTGGCGCCCGACGAACGCGAGCGCTATTTGGGGCTGATGGCGCAACAGGCCAATCGCATGCAGTCGCTGGTCAGTGATTTGCTGACCTTGTCCAAGCTGGAGGGCAGTCCCTCACCCAACCGGCAAAGCCGGGTGTCGGCCCGCGAGTTGTTGGACAAATGTGTGGTCGACGCCCAGGGGCTGTCTGCCGCGCTGGCCAGAGGGGCGCATCAGTTTGCCGAACACGTGCAGGCCGATGTGTGGTTGCTGGGCAATGTGGATGAGTTGACCAGCGCGGTCGGCAATCTGCTGGGCAATGCCGTGCGTTACACGCCTGGCCACGGAAGCATTTCCGTCGGGGTGCGGCAATTGGAGAGCGGAGAGGTGGAGTTGTGGGTGTCAGACACCGGGCCTGGTGTGGCACCGGAGCACATTCCCCGCTTGACAGAGCGCTTTTATCGGGTGGACCGCAGCAGGTCCCGTGAAACGGGTGGAACCGGACTGGGTTTGGCCATTGTCAAACATGTGATCCAGCGTCACGGGGGGCAACTGCTCATACAGAGCCAGTTGGGGGCCGGGTCCACATTCACTCTCCGTTTTCCGCCTGATCGGGTGAGGCCGCTTTGACAGGCTCGGGCACTTCGCCATCGAGGGTGGTTTGCCCGGGTGTCTGACGAACCAGCAGCATCAACCCCTCTTTGTTGTCGGTCAACCGATTGACGCGAGTGACCCGCATCCAGCCTTCAGCGGCAAGCCTTGCGTCGGACACACGGCTGGGGGGGGTGACCAGATGCTCGCAGTCCTTGGATTCCGGGCTTCCCCGCAGCAATCGCAGATGGCCCTGGTGGACCAGGCCAGCCGTCTGGGCAGGTTGTAACTCCCATGCAATGACGCATCCCGTGGGCGAGACGTTGGCTGCCAAACGCCGGGCCAAGCCCCCATAACTGCGGGCGTGGTCCAGCAGAGGGAGCCAAAGCGTCATCAGCAGGAGCCAGCACAGCACGCTGCCGGTGGCGGGGATGACCATGCTCTTCCAAAGGGCGGGGGGGTGTCGAGAGGCTCGCCAATACACCACTGCCGTCCAGGCGATGGTGGCGGCAAGGGCGGGCACAAACGCCCAGGTGTGAAATTCGGGCACATAGCCGGGGGCGAGTCGGGCCACGTTCAGCGCAGGCTGCGCAGGGACACCGGTCATGAGGGAGATCCACACCACCCAGACGGCCAAGCTGCAGAATGTGAAAAACAGCAGCGAGAACCAATCTACCCAGGCGCCAAAGCTTCGTTTGAGGGTTGGCAATGAAAACGCGGCCAGTCCTGCGAGCGGGGGGAGCGCCGACATCATCACCCGATCCGAGCCGTCTTGCGACACGCTGGACAGCAGGATGAGCAGCACCAGTCCGCTGGGCAGCAGCACATGGGGGGTTTGCCAGTGATGTCGCCATCGCCACAACGCCCAGGCGGCCAGGGGCCATGCAGGCCAGGCAAACCAAGTCATTTGTTTGAGGAACACCAGCCAGCCATGGGCATCACTGCCTGGCGCGTCCCATGCGCCCAGGGTGGGGGTCAGCCTGAGGCCCACCAAGGCCAGGAGCAGGCCTCCGAGCCAAGTGAGCCATGGTCGGGACTTTTGCATCCCCTCCGAAGAACCGAAGTGGGTGTTGCAACGTGTCAGCAGCATGATGGCGGGCAACCCCATGGCCGCCAGCACGGCTGCAACGGGCTGACCCGACAGACTCAGCGTGACGAGGCAGATCAGCCACTGCGGTCCCCACAAAAACCATGGGCGTTTTTTTTCTGCGGGGACGCGGAGTGCCAGCGTGTGCATCAACCCGGCAAACGACAGCATCCAGAACACTGCGGGGCTGGCCTCGTGGGAGATCTGAGCGAGCCCGAGACAGGCCATCAACGCCAGCAAGCCTGAGTCCGCCAACGTCCGTGCGTAATCGATGGGGTTGGCCTGTCCCCCAAAGGCAAACGCCACCGGTTGTGCGCCCGGCAGCAGGGCAAACCTGAAGATGGCATGCCCAGTGAGGCTCAGTGTGAAGGCCAGCGCCAGCAAGGAGGGCAGGCGGTAGGCCAGCTCAGCCGACGTGGGCAGCATCTGGATGGCCCAAGCCCCCAACCAGTGGGGCAGGGGGGCGAAATCGGCCACGGGCTCCCCGGCCAACAGGGGCTGCCACGCACTGGTTCTTCCTGCTGCAATCTCTTGCATGGCGGCAAAGGACCGAACGTCAGCGGTTTTCCAAGGTTCACGTCCGATGAACCCAGGGAACACATAGGCCAGACACAGCAGCCACAGACCCCAACGAGGCAGACGCACCACAGCCGTTTGACTGACGATGGCTGGGGAAGGCAAGCGGGCTTCAGACATGTTGCATGGGGGAATGCGTCACAGAACGCGACTTTACGGCGAAAAAAAAGCCGACAAGGTCGGCTTTTTGGGGCAAGCGCAGAAGTGCTTACTTGGATGCAGCGGCTGCACCACGTGCAAAGCGGTTGCGGAACTTCTCGACGCGGCCACCCATGGTGTCCACGCTCTTTTGCGTGCCGGTGTAGAAAGGATGGGATTCGCTGGAGGTGTCCAGCTTGAACAGCGGCAGATCGCGACCGTCGTCCATCTTGATGGTTTCCTTGGTGTTGGCGCAGGAGCGCGTCACAAACTTGAACCCGTTGGACAGGTCCAGGAAACACACTTCACGGTAGTTGGGGTGAATGCCCTCTTTCATTTCAGTTCCTTTGGTTCAGGCGCGACAGCCGCCGATGAGCCCATGCATGGGTGGCACTTGCCGCAAAAATGGGGTTTTCACCCCGGCACACTTTGCGGGTCAACGTATGAACACCAGCAAAGCTTGCGATTATCGCATGAATGCGCGGGTCAACCCCCGCGGCGCATCATGTCAAAGAACTCGTGGTTGTTCTTCGTGGCCTTCATGTTCTTGAGCATGAGCTCCATGGCCTCGATTTCATCCATGTTGTACATGAATTGGCGCAGGATGCGGGTTTTTTGCAGGATTTCCGGTGCCAGCAGCAACTCTTCACGGCGGGTGCCGCTGCGGTTGAGCTGGATGGCGGGGAACACGCGTTTTTCGTACAGGCGCCGCTCCAGGTGGATTTCGCAGTTGCCGGTGCCCTTGAATTCTTCAAAGATCACTTCGTCCATGCGGCTGCCGGTGTCGATCAGCGCGGTGGCGATGATGGTGAGCGAGCCGCCTTCTTCGATCTTGCGTGCCGCGCCGAAGAAACGCTTGGGCCGTTGGAGTGCGTTGGCGTCCACGCCGCCCGTCAACACCTTGCCGGAGGAGGGCAGCACGTTGTTGTACGCACGGGCCAGGCGGGTGATGGAGTCCAGCAGGATCACCACGTCTTTTTTCAGTTCCACCAAACGCTTGGCGCGTTCAATGACCATTTCGGCCACATGCACATGGCGGGCGGCAGGTTCGTCAAACGTGGAGGCAATGACTTCGCCGCGCACGGTGCGCTGCATTTCGGTCACTTCTTCAGGACGCTCGTCGACCAGCAGCACCATCAACTCCACGTCAGGGTAGTTGGAGGTGATGGCGTGGGCGATGTGCTGCATCATCACCGTTTTGCCGGACTTGGGTTGCGCCACGATCAGGGCGCGCTGACCCTTGCCAATGGGGGCAATGATGTCGATCACCCGCCCGGTGATGTTCTCTTCGCCCTTGATGTCCCGCTCCAGCTTCATTTGCTGGTTGGGGAACAGCGGGGTCAGGTTTTCGAACATGATCTTGTGCTTGTTGTCCTCGGGGGGCAAGCCGTTGATCTTGTCGAGTTTGGTCAGTGCAAAGTAACGCTCACCGTCCTTGGGGGTGCGCACTTCCCCTTCGATCAGGTCGCCGGTGTGCAGGTTGAAGCGGCGGATCTGGCTGGGGGAGATGTAGATGTCGTCGGTGGACGCGTTGTAGCTGGTGTCCGGGTCGCGCAGGAACCCGAAGCCGTCGGGCAGCACTTCGAGCACGCCGTTGGCAAACACCTGTTCGCCAGCGCGAGCGCGCTTCTTGATGATGGCAAACATCAACTCCTGTTTGCGCATGCGCCCTGTGTTTTCGATTTCAAGCGCTTCGGCCTGCTTGAACACTTCGGACACATGGAGGGCTTTGAGTTCGGAAAGGTGCATGGCAACCCCGGCGGGGAGTCAATAAGAAGAAGGGGGATTTGCCCGGAAGCCGGGACTTGAACAGGCCTGAGGGCCTTGAGCCGTCGAAAACGGCACGAAATTGAATTATAGGGGGAGCGGAGCGCGATGGTGCAGAAGTTTGGCGTCCGGCCATTCTCAGGGAATGGCCGGGAGGTTCCATCAGGCCAGTTGCTGGTCGATGAAGGCCGTCAGTTGGGCTTTGCTCAGTGCGCCGACTTTGGTGGCGGCCAGCTGGCCTCCTTTGAAGACCATCAGGGTGGGGATGCCGCGGATGCCATACTGCGCGGGGACCGCACGGTTTTCATCCACGTTCATTTTGGTCACGCTCAGCTTGCCCTCGTAGGTGGAGGCGACTTCGTCCAAGATGGGCGCGATCATTTTGCAAGGTCCGCACCACTCGGCCCAGAAGTCAACCAGAACGGCACCGGGTTGCTGGAGGACATCGGCGTTGAACGAGGCGTCGGATACGTGTTTGATCAGGTCGCTGGCCATGGTGGGTTTCCGTGAGTGCGCACATGCGCAAGTTTGTTGTTCTTGAAATTGTGACAGAAATGAATCTTTCCCGTGGCGAAGGCGTAAGCACATGTGACAGCGACGGCCCTCTGGACGCCGATGTGTTGGTGATTGGGGGTGGGCCTGCGGGGTTGATGGCCGCGCAGGTGTTGGGGGAGCGTGGACATGTGGTGCACCTGATGGAGGCCATGCCTTCCGTCGGACGCAAGTTCCTGTTGGCGGGCAAGGGCGGGCTGAACCTGACCCATTCCGAGTCTGCGGATGCCTTTTTGTCGCGTTACAGGGGAGCGAGCCAGCATTTGTCACCCGTGTTGGCGCAATTCGGTGCCACACAGGTGCAGGAATGGGCTCGCCAGCTGGGCGTTGAAACCTTTGTGGGGTCGTCAGGGCGAATTTTCCCTGCGGACATGAAGGCCGCGCCTTTGCTGAGGGCCTGGGTGCATGCGCTCAGGCATCCTTTGCGGGGCTCGCCGATCCGCATTCACACCCGCCATCGGTGGGTGGGATGCAACGATCGGCAGGAGTGGCTGTTTCAAGCGCCAGAGGGCGTCCGTGCCGTGAAGGCGCGCAGCGTGGTGTTGGCGTTGGGTGGGGGCAGTTGGCCTCAGCTGGGATCGGATGGCCGTTGGTTCGACGGATTGCAAAGCCTCGGGGTGGCCCTTTCGCCACTGTTGCCCAGCAATTGCGGCTTTGATGTGGCTCAGGGCTGGTCGGCACATTTTTCCGAGCGCTTCGCGGGGCAGCCGCTGAAGGGGGTGGTGCTCCGGGTGTCGGCGGAAGCCCCGCACGGCGACGCGGGGCAGGCTTGGGCTTTTGAGCGCAAAGGCGAGTGTGTGGTGACGCAGACAGGCCTTGAAGGCAGCTTGGTGTATGCCGCATCCGCGTGGATCCGAGATGCCGTGTTGGCCCAGGGGCAGGTGACCATTGAGCTGGATTTGCTGCCGGATTGGTCTGAGCAGCGTGTGCGCGACGCGGTGTGTGCGCCCAGGGGCAGTCGCAGCCTCAGCTCCCATTTGAAATCTCGATTGGGGCTGGAAGGCGTCAAGGCCGGGTTGGTCCGCGAGGTGCTGGGTGAATCCGGCGTCAAAGACGCGGCGTTGTTGTCAAGCAGCCTCAAGGCTTTGAGGGTGACGCTGGCCCGCCCCCGTCCGTTGGCCGAGGCCATCAGCACGGCGGGGGGCGTGGCGTTTGATGCCCTGGATGCGGGGCTGATGCTGCGGCAGTGGCCGGGTGTTTTTTGCGCGGGAGAAATGCTGGATTGGGAGGCGCCCACCGGTGGGTACCTGCTCACTGCGTGCCTGTCCAGCGGGCAGTGGGTTGGCGAGGCCGTGGCCAAACATCTGCAAGCCACGTCGCAGGCTGTTCACGCGGCATTGGGGCCCGTTATAATGGCGGGCTTTGGTTCCTCTGGCCAGCCGCTTTGAGTGCTGCAAACGCAGTGCAATCCAAGCCCCTTGTGTAGCGTGGACATGAACCGAGAAGTGAAAACCATGAACATCATCCAAGCCCTTGAGCAAGAAGAAATTGCTCGCCTGAACAAGGAAATCCCCGCGTTTGCTCCTGGCGACACCGTGATCGTCAGCGTGAACGTGATCGAAGGCAACCGCAAGCGTCTGCAAGCCTACGAAGGTGTGGTCATCGCCCGCCGCAACCGTGGTCTGAACAGCAGCTTCATCGTTCGCAAGATTTCCAACGGCGAAGGTGTGGAGCGTACGTTCCCCCTGTACAGCCCTTTGATCGCCAAGATCGAAGTCAAGCGTCGCGGTGACGTCCGTCGTGCCAAGCTGTACTACCTGCGTCAGCGCAGCGGCAAGTCTGCTCGCATCAAGGAAAAGCTGGGCGCTTGATCCTTCTTGGGGTCATTGCCTTGACCATCAAAGCCGCTGCTTGCAGCGGCTTTTTTCATGGTGCTTCAGGAGTTTGCTTTGATGGATCCCCGTGCGGTTGAAGGTCATCCGGTGCCACCCGGACCAGTCGTGCCAGACGCGGTCTGGATGCCGGACGCGCTTCGAACCCGGTTTGAGCGGCCTCCTGTGTGGCTGCCTGATGTGTCGCGGGAGCCGCGTTTCAGTGCCCAGCCCATGCGGCCGGCGGCGGTCCTGGTGGGCTTGGTCCAGCGCCCGGAGCCCACGGTGCTGCTCACCCAACGCACCGCCCACTTGCGTTCGCATTCCGGACAGGTGGCGTTCCCGGGGGGGAAGTCCGATGCGGACGATCTGGACCCCATCGCCACCGCAGTGAGGGAGGCGCACGAAGAGGTGGGGGTTCCTCCGGCGGTGGTGGACGTCTTGGGAACCCTGCCGGTCTACACCACGGGCAGTGCCTACCAGGTGACGCCGGTGGTGGCGTTGTTGCCGCCCGATTGCCCCGTGGTGCCCAACCCGCACGAGGTGGAGGCGGTGTTTGAGGTTCCCTTGCGTTTCCTGATGAACCCTGCCCATCACCGCATCCATCGGGTGAACTGGCAAGGGGTCCAGCGCGAGTGGTACTCCATGCCCTACCACGACGGTGTGGCCGAGCGCTACATCTGGGGCGCCACGGCAGGCATGTTGCGAAACCTGTACGCGTTTCTGAGGGTTTGATGCTGCGCAGCTGGGTATCATCCCACCCATGAGTTTTCTTGCCGTGTTGTTTGCCTTGCTGCTGGAGCAGGCACACCCCTTGTCCCATGGCAATGTGGTGCATTCCGGGCTGCGTGAATGGTTCGCTTGGTTGCGCCACAGCCTGGATGCCGGGCAACGGCGGCATGGGGTGCTGGTGTGGAGCTTGGCCGTGGCGTTGCCTGCGGCGCTCACCGCGGCCATCCACTGGTTGTTGTGGTCCTACAGCGTGTTTCTCACCTTCGCCTGGGCGGTGCTGGTCCTCTACCTGACCTTGGGATTTCGGCAGTTCAGCCACCATTTCACCGAAATCCGTGGGGCGCTGGATCGTGGTGAAGAGCTGCAGGCCCGCGAGGCATTGGCCCATTGGCGGCGTGTGCCGGTGGAAGACATTTCTTCCGGGCAGGAGCTGTTGCGCGAGGTGATGTCGTACTCCATCTTGGCGGTGCACCGCCATGTGCTGGGTGTGCTGGTGGTGTTTGTGGTGTTTTGGGTGCTGGGTTTGGGGCCCGCGGGTGCGGTGCTGTTCCGGTTGGCCGACTATGTGTCCAGCGCCTGCCGCCGATCGGTGCTTCAGCTGCCTCCTCCGGGCTTTACTGCGGTGGAGGTTCAAGGTGGGGTGTGTGATGTGGCCCGCCAGGTGTGGGGGTGGATCAACCACTGGCCAGCCCGTTGTTCGGCCATGGCGTTTGCCATTGTGGGCAATTTCGAGGAGGCCGTGGCCGCCTGGAGGGCTCCGCATGCGCCGGGCCAGGACGCCAACCATGCGGTGGTGTTGGCCGCGGCTGCGGGTGCCCTGAACGTGCAGCTGGGCGACGTGACCGCGCTGGATTCCACCACCTGCCGCCCCCCGGAGATGGCCCACCTGACCAGCCTGGTCGGCCTGGTTTGGCGCAGTGTGGTGCTGTGGATGTTGTTCCTGGCGCTGCTGACCTTGGCCAATGTGCTGGGGTGATGGCTCGGGACCTGCGGTCCCGTGCAGGTCTGTTCAGGTCCAGTGCTTGATCTGGGCCAGTTCCTCGTACAGCTCGCAATAAATTTGATAGCGGTTTGCGCTTATATATAAAGCGCTAGAGGTATTTTTCATTTCAGAAATGACGCCGCAGCCGGGTTCGTGCCTGTGGGTGCAGTTCTGGAACTTGCATTGCCCCAGGTGGGCACGGATGTCGGGCATCAGCCACGCCAGCCGCTGCACCTGGATGTGGTGCAGGCCAAACTCCTGAAACCCCGGTGAATCGATCAACGCCGTCTGGTGGCTGGCGTCGGTCCAATACCACAGGGTGCTGGTGGTGGTGTGTTTGCCGGAGTTGAGGGCCGTGGAGATTTCCCCCGTCTGCGCCAGCGCATGGGGCACCCAGTGGTTGATGAGGGTGCTTTTGCCCACCCCCGAGGGGCCCAGCACCAGCGTGCGGTGACCTTGCAGCCGTTGATCCAGCGGGACGAGGGTGGCGTTGTCAGCACCCGTTGCCCCGGGTTTGAGCCAGAGCGGCAGCACGGCATAACCCATGGCGCGGTAAGGGGCCAGGCGCTCCCAGGCGCGAGCAAACGGTTCGGTCAGGTCTTGCTTGTTCAGCCCGATCATCGGGGTGATGCCCGCGTCTTCGGCGGCAATCAGGGCGCGGGCCAGCTGGCGCTCGGAAAACTCGGGTTCTGCCGCCACCAGGATCAGCAGTTGGTCGAGGTTGGCCGCGAACGACTTGGTGCGCACCTCGTCCTGCCGGTAGAACAGGTTTTCACGCGCCTGCACGGCTTCGATGGTGCCTTCGTCGGCAGAGGGAATCCACCACACCCGATCCCCCACCACCGCCTCGTTGCGTTTGCCGCGGGGGTGGCAGATGCG
>DASUON010000280.1:0-15395 GCA_036276615.1 Burkholderiaceae bacterium | reverse complement strand
GAAGTGCGGGGCATTGGCGATGCGCGTCGGAACCTCATAGGACCGGATTTCCTGCACACGCAGGATGTCGATCCCATACTCTTCCGCGCCCAGGCGGAACGTCAGAAATTCCTTGGTCGGCCCGGTGGGCTTGCCTTTGCGCTCAGCGTCCGTGGTCCCTGAACCCAACATTTGTTTGACCGACGTGGCAGACACCGCACCTTGCGCTGTGTTGCCGCGGGGCGATGTTGCTGTTGCTTGTGCCATGTTCATAAATGCTCCTTATTGCGGCCTTCACCCGAGGTTTTAACACCAGTCCGGGAAGTATGAGTCACGCCCGATCAAAAACTCCCCCAATCGTGCGCCGCCCACAGCGGTGTGGACCGGGCAGCGGACCGTCGGCTCCCCGCCCCTCTTTCAGACGAGTGCCACGTCGCGCGTTCCCGTGTGAAAGGCGCTGACGGCCTCGGTGAGCCTGAGCGCCTGGTCCCTCAGGCTCTGCGCCGCCGCCGCACTCTCCTCCACCAGCGCCGCATTTTGCTGCGTCATGTGGTCCAGCTGCGCCACCGCCGTGTTCACCTGCGCGATGCCGTTGCTTTGCTCTTGCGCCGCCGCCGTGATTTCCCCAATGATGTCGTTGACCCTCTTCACACTGGCCACGATTTCTTCCATCGTCGCCCCCGCGTCTTGCACCAGCGCACTGCCCGTCTGCACTTTGTCCACGCTGGCGTTGATGAGGTCTTTGATTTCCTTGGCCGCCTGCGCACTCCTTTGCGCCAGGTTTCTCACCTCCCCCGCCACCACCGCAAATCCTCGCCCTTGTTCTCCCGCCCGCGCCGCCTCCACCGCCGCATTCAGCGCCAGGATGTTGGTCTGGAACGCAATGCCGTCGATCACGCCGATGATGTCCGCAATCTTTTGGCTGCTGTGGGAGATGTCCTGCATGGTGCCCACCACTTGGCCCACCACTTCCCCGCCTTTGGCCGCCACGTTGGCTGCGGTGCTCGCCAGTTGGTTGGCCTGACGCGCCGCGTCTGCACTTTGCTTGACCGTGGCGGTGATTTCTTCCATGCTGGACGCGGTCTGCTCCAGGTTGCTGGCCGCAGCTTCTGTCCGCGCCGACAGGTCTTGGTTGCCCGTGGCCACTTCCGTGGCAGCCACGTCGATCTGGCCCACGGTCTGCGTGACGTTTTGGATCATCTTTTGCAGGGCCGTCTGCATGTCGTTGAGGGATTGCAGCAGCACCCCAATTTCGTCGCTTCGGTCCACCTCGATGGCCTGGTCCAGTCTCCCCGCCGCAATCCCCTTGGCAAATCCCACCGCCCTCTCCAGCGGCTGCGTGATCGAACGCATCAGCGCCCATGCCATCAGCAGGCTCAGCAGCACCCCCACGACCGCCAAGCCATCCAGCACCCACAACCGAGCCTGTTGACGTGCCAGCCGCTGGCCGCTCTCCACCGTCACTGCGTCGTGTTGAAACTTGACCAGCTTGCGCTGGCTGGCAACGTAGGCATCGGCCGCGGGCAACACGCCGGATGCCAGCAACTCCTCGGCCTTGGCCATGTCACCGCCCTTGAGCGTGTCGAAGTAGGTTTTGCGCACATCGATGTAGGCCTTGCGCTTGGCCGCGATGTCAGACAACAGGGCCTTGCCCTCGGGCTCGGTCACCTGCGCTTCCAGTTGTTTTTGCAACTCGTTGATGCGCTCGGTGGTCTGCGCAATCAGGGGTTTGAAATAGGCGTCCACATTCGGGTCGGCCTTGGACTTGGCCACCGCCAGCACCCGCGTGACGTTGAGCTGGGTGTTGGACATCCACTCGTCGGCCAGATAGGCCTCACGTTCCAACACAAGGAGCTCGCGAGTGTCTCCTTCACTTTGTCGCAAGTTGATGGTGGCAATGACCGCCATCAACAACATGATGGCAAACACCCCCCCAAACACCAACACCAGTCGAACGCTGATGCGAATCCGGTTGAAACGGTCCATACGGCCTCCAGCCTAGGCGTCGTCAAGGACACCTCAGTGTTTTGGATGCCTCCCCAGCTCCGAAAGCATACATCCATGCGCCGTCAGCATAAAGTCAGGTTCAACCCAAAAACCGAAAGATGGCCGTACTGGCCAGCAAGTTGGGCAGCACCCGGACTTCCCGCCCTTCTTGCAGACCAAAGGCATCTTCAATCGTCAGGCCATTTCGCCTGGCCAGCACCTCGAAGTCGGCAAACGTGCCCACCCGGATGTTGGGGGTGTCGTACCACTGGTAGGGCAGGCGCTTGGTGACTGGCATGCGTCCTTGCATGACGCTCAGCCGGTTGGGCCAATGCGCAAAGTTGGGGAACGCCACCACGCCCATGCGCCCCACCCGCGCCGTCTCCATGAGCATGGTTTGCGCGTTGCGCAGGTGCTGCAAGGTGTCGATCTGCAACACCACATCGAAGCTCTGGTCTTCAAACACACTCAACCCTTCTTCCAAGTTGAGTTGCAACACGTTCACACCACGCTTGAGGCACGCGTGGACCTTGTCATCGTCAATTTCCACGCCATAACCCGTGCAACCGCGATGGGCCATCAGATGCGCCAACAGCTCTCCACCGCCGCACCCCAGGTCGAGCACGCGAGAGCCCGGGGGAACCAGACGGGCCACCGTGTGAATGAGGTTCAGGTCGCTCATGCGTTCAACTCCCGGGCCACATGGTGGTCAAAGTAGGCTCGGACGGCGGCGAGGTAGCGCGAATCGTCCAGCAAGAAGGCGTCGTGCCCGTGGGGGGCGTCGATTTCGGCATAACTCACCGGGCGGCGGTTGTGCAGCAGGGCCCGCACGATCTCGCGGCTGCGTGCGGGCGAAAAACGCCAGTCGGTGGTGAAGCTGATCACCAGAAACGACGCCTGGGCCACCGCCAAGGCCTTGGCCAACTGGCCGCCATGGGCCAGTGCGGGATCGAAGTAATCCAGCGCACGGGTGATCAGCAGGTAGGTGTTGGCGTCGAAGTACTCGCTGAACTTGTCGCCCTGGTACCTCAAGTAGCTCTCGATCTGGAACTCGATGCCCTGGGTGGTGTACTGGTATTCGAGTCGTTCCAACGGTGCCAAGTCACCCGTCTGGGCAGCTTCGGACACCGCATCGACCACCGGCCTGAGCTGACGCCCGAACTTCTCGTTCATCACGTCATCGCTGAGGTAGGTGATGTGCCCGATCATCCGCGCAATGCGCAAGCCCCGCTTGGGCACGGTGTCATGCCGAAGGTAATGCCCGGCGTGAAAGTCGGGATCGGTGACGATGGCGCGGCGGGCCACCTCGTTGAATGCGATGTTCTCGGCCGTGAGGTTGGGGGCACTGGCCACCACCACCGCATGGCGAACCCGGTCCGGGTATTGCAGCGTCCAGCTCAAGGTTTGCATGCCCCCCAGACTGCCCCCCATGACCGCCGCCAGTTGCCGAATGCCCAGCGCATCCAGCAAGCGGGCCTGAGCGTCCACCCAGTCCTCCACCGTGACCACGGGAAAATCAGCCCCCCAGGCCATCCCGGTGGCCGGGTTGGTGTGGGTCGGGCCGGTGCTGCCAAAACACGAACCCAGGTTGTTCACCCCGATCACGAAATAGCGGTTGGTGTCCAGGGGCTTGCCGGGGCCGATCATGTTGTCCCACCACCCTTCGCTGCGGGGAATGGGCTGGCCATGGGCATCGGCGTGAACGCCGGCCACGTGGTGCGACGCATTGAGCGCATGGCAGATCAGCACCGCGTTGCTGCACTCGGCGTTGAGCGTGCCGTAGGTCTCGTAGACCAGCTCATACGCGGGCAACACTGCGCCGCTGCGCAAACGCAGGGGCTCGGAAAAGTGGTGGGTGCGTGGCGTGACGATCACGGTGGGCCTTGAAATTCCAGCAAAAACACATGCCACCGATCCAAGAGGCTCAGACGAGCCTCCCTCTTTAGCGGCATTTCTTGAGCGCCCGCAATCTGGTTCAAATCGGCGCTGTGTGATCAAGTATAGCCATCCACGTGGCGTTGACAGCGCCACGCACACTTGGCCATGCCTCGCGGAATGTGTTGTTATTCCGCATCGCCTCCCACCCTCCCACCCAGCGACTTCGAAAAAAATCCCCGCAAGGACCGCTCCAGCGCATAATGGATCAGGCAAACGGGCTGCGGCCCGCTTGCCAATCGGGTGATCGGTCGGTTTCGCGTGCTACAGGTTTTGTGCCATCGGGGCTCCATCGCTTCAAATTTCCCTTGTGTTTTCAGGAGTCCCTCGATGGGCAACAAACTTTACGTCGGCAACCTGCCTTATACCGTTCGTGACGACGATCTGCTTCAGTCCTTCAGCGCTTTTGGTTCCGTGACCAGCGCCAAGGTCATGATGGAACGTGACACCGGCCGCTCCAAAGGCTTCGGTTTCGTCGAAATGGGCAACGATGCAGAAGCCCAGCAAGCCATTCAAGGCATGAACGGCCAGTCCCTGGGCGGTCGCAGCCTGGTGGTGAACGAAGCCCGCCCCATGGAACCCCGCCCCCCCCGTTCGGGTGGTTTCGGCGGTGGCCGTCGTGAAGGCGGTGGCGGCGGCTACGGCGGTGGCAACGAAGGCGGTTTCCGCAGCCCCTACGGCGGCGGTGGCCGTCGCGAAGGCGGCGGTGGCCGTGGCGGTTACTGATCGCTCCTGCCCCTGAAACCCGGTTTCTGACCGGGTCGCTCAAAACCCCTGAGGTGCAAACCCAGGGGTTTTTTGTTGCCTGCTTGAACCGCGGGCTTACTCGCCTTCCCGCCGTTTGCGAGGCCGTCCGGCAAAAATGCGGTCGAACCATGCATTGGGCAACAGGCGCAGCAGCTTGGCCACCCAGCCCATCTGCCACGGGATCACGCGGTAGCTGGTTTGGCGGGCAATGGCGGCTGCCGCCTGCCGGGCAAAGTCGGTCGGCTGCATCAGGAAGGGCATGGGGTAGCGGTTGCGCTGGGTCAGCGGTGTGTTGATGTAGCCCGGCAGCAGCGTGACCACCTTGACCCCGGTGCCACGCAGCTCCCCCCGAAGGCTTTCGCAATAGCTGATGACCGCGGCCTTGCTCGCGCAATAGGCCCCATGCCCGGGCATGCCGCGGATACCGCCCACGCTGGCCACCCCCACCAGGGTGCCTCGCCCCCGCGCCACCATGGCCGACACAAAGGGGTGGAACGTGGCCGCCGCCCCCACGTTGTTGGTGGCCAAGGTGCGTGCCATCACGTCCAGGTCGCTGCGGATGGTCGTGTCCATGCCCACGCTGATGCCCGCATTGGCAATCACCACATCGGGCACGCCCTGCTGGGCCAGCACCGCCTGCCCCACCGCCACCATGGCGTCGATGTCGGCCACATCAGCAATGTAAATTTGATAGCTGCTCTCGCTTACAGAATAAGCGCCAAGCCATGTTTTTGTTTCAAGTTCTTTGCGAACCACCAGCGCGAGGCGCCACCCGGTTCGGGCGTAATGCAACGCCAGCGCCTGCCCAATGCCGCTGGACGCACCCGTGATCACCACCAACGGTCGGGCATCAGGCAAGGGTTGGGAAGCCTTCATGGTTTGGACCTTGGCATGAGCGTCGCACGCACCCGGCCCGTGAGCACGGCCAGCCGTTCGGTTTCGCGGTAGTCGAGCTGATTGGCGGTCACGCGGCTGCTGCCACGCCACAGCTCCACCGGCTGATCAGACGTCACACGGTGCTGGTCGGACCACACATTCAGAGACTCCCCCCGAAACTCCAAACGTTCCAGTCGCTCGCCGGAGGGCAGCGTGGCGGCATCGCGCACCACGATGGCATTGCCCCGCAGGGTGAACTCGGTCTGCGCGGCATTGGCCCAGGCGCGGCGGGCCGTGGCCGTCACCAGCACGCCGCGCTCGTCGGTGTGGCGAATGCGGGGGCTGTCGATTTCCATGCTGCCGTCATCGGGGAAATGGCGTGCCTCCTCGCCAAACACCTCGGTGCGCAGGCCGCCGCCCTCGTCAAACGTGCGCACCGCAAACTGGCGCATCACGTCGGTGGGGTCGTGGCGTGCCGCCTGTGCGGGGGCGGGCGTGGCCGCTTCGGGCGTGGCCCGCAGCAGCCAATACGACGCCAGCGCCAGCAAGGCCATCAGCACCATGGGGGCGTAGACCATCAGCGACTCCAGCCGTCGCCGCAACAACAGCCAGGGGGAAGGGGCAGATGCCAGCGTGGCCATGGCGGTGCGTCAGGCCGAAAAGTCGCGCCACAGGGTTTCGTACAACCCGGTGGCCACCATCAACAGGTCACACACCTCGCGCACCGCACCATTGCCCGCGGGCCGGGACGGCACAAAGTGCGCCAGCCGCAGCACTTCAGGGTGTGCGGTCTGCGGGGCGCAGGCCAGGGCCACGCGGCGCAGCACAGGGGCGTCGGGCCAATCGTCGCCCACCGCGGCGGCCTGGGACCAATCCAGGCCCAACTCGGCCAGGATGGACTCGACCGCGGGGCGCTTGTCCTCGGTGCCCAGGCGGATGTGGTGGATGCCCAGCACCTCCAGGCGCTTGCGCAGGGTGGGAATGTCCCCCCCGCTGACGACCGCTGGGGTGATGCCCACTTTTTTCAGCAGCTTGATGCCGTAGCCGTCGAAGACATGGAAGCGCTTGAGCGTTTCGCCCGCTTCGGTGTAGTACAGACTGCCGTCGGTCATGACGCCGTCGATGTCGAAAAACACCACCTTGACGTTTTGCGCCCGCAGCAGCAGTTCGGGAGGGAAATTCAGGATGGGCGGCATCAGATCACCTTGGCCCGCATCAGGTCGTGGGTGTTGACGGCACCCACCAGTTGGCCTTGTGCATCGACCACCAACAGGCTGGAGATGCGGTGGGTTTCCATCAGGTCGGCCGCTTCGACGGCCAGCGCGTCGGCCCACACGGTGCGGGGTTGCGGGCGCATGACATCGCCCGCCCGCATGCTGCGCAAATCGGCCCCTTTTTCCAGCAGGCGGCGCAAGTCACCGTCGGTGAAGATGCCCACCAGCGCGCCCTGCTCGTCCATCACGGCGGACGCCCCCAGCCCCTTGGCGCTCATTTCCTGCATCAAGGCCATGACGGTGGCCTGGGCGGGCACACGGGGCACGGCGTCGCCGCTGCGCATGACGTCGCGCACATGGGTCAGCAGCTTGCGGCCCAGCGAACCGCCGGGGTGGCTGCGGGCAAAGTCCTCGGCCTTGAAGCCGCGGGCATCCAGCAAGGCCACGGCCAGGGCATCGCCCACCGCCAGTTGCACCGTGGTGCTGGCCGTGGGGGCCAGGTTGAGCGGGCAGGCCTCCTTGTCCACGCTGGTGTCCAGCCACACGGTGGCATGCCGCCCCAGCGACGACTCGCGCCGCGAGGTCATGGCCAGCAGGGGCACGTTCATGCGCTTGAGCACGGGCAACAGGGTGGTGAGCTCATCGCTTTCGCCGCTGTTGCTGATGGCCAGCACCACATCGGCGGCAGTGATCATGCCCAGGTCGCCATGGCTGGCTTCTGCCGGGTGCACAAACAGGGCCGGGGTGCCGGTAGAGGCCAGCGTGGCCGCCACCTTGCGGCCCACATGGCCGCTTTTGCCCATGCCCATCACCACCACACGCCCGGTGCTGGACAGCACCAATGAAACAGCCTGCACAAAGGCTGGCGTCAAACGTTCGGCCGCGGCACTGACCGCCTCGGCTTCGATGCGCAAGGCCTCGCGGGCCAGCGACAGGGTGTGTTCAGCGTTCAGGGGGGCAACGGTCATGCAGCGATTATCGGCCAGCCCCCGCAGCCACGCGGGCCGCCTTGGGTACGATCCAGGCATGAATGCCCTCGACATCACCCTGCTGTACCTGCTGGCCGCTGTGCTGGGGGTGGTGGCCTGCCGCTCGCTGAAGTTGCCCCCCATGCTGGGTTATCTGTTTGTGGGTGTGGTCATCGGCCCGCACACCCTGGCCCTGGCGCAGAACTCGGCGGGCATCCGCTACTTGGCCGAGTTTGGCGTGGTGTTCCTGATGTTTGTCATCGGCTTGGAGTTCAGCCTGCCCAAGCTGCGGGCCATGCGCAAGCTGGTGTTCGGCCTGGGCCTGTCGCAGGTGGTGACCACCATCGTGCTGACCACCTTGGGTTCGCTGACGCTGGACTGGTTGTTCCCCGTCTGGTGGAAGATGGACTGGCAAACCGCGCTGGCCCTGGGTGGCGTGATGGCCATGAGCAGCACCGCCATCGTCATCAAGCTGGTGGCGGAACGCCTGGAGCTGGACTCCGAACACGGCAAGCGGGTGGTGGGTGTGCTGCTGTTCCAGGACTTGGCCGTGGTGCCGCTGCTGGTGCTCATCCCTGCCCTGGGTTCGCCCCCTCAGGAGCTGGCCCGCGAACTGGGTGTGGCCCTGCTCAAGGCCGCCGTGCTGCTGGGCGTGCTGCTCACCGGTGGCCAGAAGCTGCTGCGCTGGTGGCTCAAGCTGGTGGCCATGCGCAAGAGCGAAGAGCTGTTCATGCTCAACCTGCTGCTCATCACCCTGGGCCTGGCCTGGCTGACCGAACACGCGGGCCTGAGCCTGGCCCTGGGGGCCTTTGTGGCGGGCATGCTGATCTCGGAAACCGAATTCAAGCACCAGGTGGAGACCGACATCCGCCCCTTCCACGACGTGCTGCTGGGGCTGTTTTTCATCACCATCGGCATGATGCTGGATTGGCGGCTGGTGCTGGAGCGCTGGCCGCTGGTGCTGCTGCTCATCACCTTGTCCATGGGGTTCAAGCTGGTGGTGGTGTCTGCCCTCACCAAAGCCATGGGGGCGGGCCTGGGCACCGCGCTGCGCACCGGGCTGTACCTGGCACAGGCGGG
Organism: Burkholderiaceae bacterium; assembly: GCA_036276615.1. Classification (GTDB taxonomy): domain Bacteria; phylum Pseudomonadota; class Gammaproteobacteria; order Burkholderiales; family Burkholderiaceae_C; genus UBA2334. The sequence continues at coordinate 6,610 of DASUON010000280.1, read as the reverse complement.
GGAGTTCGGCTTTGTGCTGCTGTCTCTCGCGGGGCAGAACAACCTGGTACCGCCTTCGCTGTTCAACCCCATTTTGGCCAGCATGGTGCTGTCCATGCTGGCCACACCGCTGGTCATCATGAAGGCCGATTGGGTGGTGATGCGTTTTGTGGGCAGCGACTGGTTGATGCAGTCGGTCGCCATGACCACCATTGCCAAACACTCCATCGGCAAGTCAGGCCACGTGGTCATCTGCGGCTACGGACGCTGCGGCCAGAACCTGGCCCGCCTGCTGGACAAGGCCCAGATGCCCTACATGGCCCTGGACCTGGACCCCGACCGTGTGCAAAAGGCCCAGCAGGCCGGTGACTCGGTGGTGTATGGCGATGCCGCACGCGCCCAGGCGCTGGTGGCCGCCGGGCTGACCCGGGCCAAGGCCGTGGCCATCACCTACGTGGACCCGGGCAGCGCCATGAAGGTGCTGGCCCAGATCAAGCACCTGGCCCCCGACGTGCCAGTGGTGGTGCGCACGTTGGACGACGCCCACCTCGAAAAGCTCCAGGCAGCCGGGGCCACCGAGGTGGTGCCCGAAGCCATCGAAGCCAGCCTGATGCTGGCCAGCCACGCCCTGGCCCTGGTGGGCGTGCCCATGCGCAAGGTTCTGCGTCTCATCCAGGAGCAGCGCGAGGCCCGCTACAGCCTGCTGCGCGGCTACTTCCACGGCGACGACGACAACACCGTGGACGACCTGGACAACGTGCGCCTGGGCACCTTCACCGTGCACCGCGGCAGCCATGCCGTGGGCAAGTCGGTGGACAGCCTGCACCTGGACCGCCTGGGCGTGCGGGTGGTCAGCCTGCGATGTGTCGGTGCCAAAGCCACCGATTGCACCCCCGACACCGTGCTGCACGAAGGCGACACCCTGGTGCTGTCCGGCACCTCGGTGGAACTGGCCAGCGCCGAAGACACCCTCACCCGCGGCTAAGCCCCTGTTTTGCCATGAACACCTCTGCCTTCCTCAAAAGCCACATCCGCACCGTGCCCGACTGGCCCGCACCGGGCGTGCAGTTCCGCGACATCACCCCCCTGCTGCAAGACCCGCTGGTGTTCCGCGTGCTGGTCGACGCCTTTGTGCACCGCTACATGGAACCCCAGCGCAAGCCCACCGTGGTGGCCGGGTTGGACGCCCGCGGCTTCATCATTGGCTCCGCCGTGGCCTACTGCCTGGGCCTGGGCTTTGTGCCCATCCGCAAGAAGGGCAAGCTGCCCTTCACCACCGTGGAGGAAACCTACGAACTGGAGTACGGCAGCGCCACCGTGGAGCTGCACACCGACGCTGTCCAACCCGGTGACCGCGTGCTGCTGATCGACGACCTCATCGCCACCGGCGGCACCATGATGGCGGGCAAGAAGCTGCTGGAGCGGCTGGGCGCCACCGTCACCGAGGGGGCTGCCATCGTGGACCTGCCCGAACTGGGCGGTTCCCAACGCCTGCGGGACAGCGGCTTGCCGCTGTTCACGCTGGTGGACTTCGAAGGGCACTGAGCCCGGGAACAGCCGTGCTCGCCCGCGTCAAGCGCGGGGTCCTTCCACCAGCGTGGTGTCGGGCAAGGCCACCACCTCGTGCAGCAGCTGCGCCAGTTGGCGGCCTGCGGCCTGCAGCAGCGCCTGGCCCTTGTCGGCGGTGGCGGCGGCGGCGTTGCCCGCCGCGCCGCTGGGGTTGTAGTCCTGCATCTGCCAGCCCAGCTTGGCGCTGCGCCCGTTGCCCAGCACGGCGCACTGCGCCGCCCGCTGTTCGGACTGGCTGTGGAAGTGCCGCGCCTGGCCCATGTCCACCAGGCCGGGCCGCAGGGCCAGCATCAGCGAGGTTTCGATGTCACCGGCGTGGATGCCGAAGCGGTGCTCCTCGGGCGGGAACAGGCCGCTCACCTCGTCACCCAGCGGCAGGTTGAACCAGCTGGCGTGCCACACCATCATCCCCAGCCGGGTGCGCAGGTCGCGGGCCACCAGGTCCATCAGGCTGACGTTGCCGCCGTGGCTGTTGAACAGCACCAGCCGGTGGACCCCGGCGCGGTGGACCGACTCGCCCAACTCGGTCCACACCCGCAGCACCGTCTCGGTGGACAGGGTGAGGGTGCCGGCAAACGCCTGGTGTTCATTGCTCAGGCACACGGCCTGCGTGGGCAGGAACAGCACCGGTGCCTCGGGCTGCAAGTGGGGCAAGGCGGCCTGCACCATTCCATCCACCAGCGTGGTGTCCACGTTCAGCGGCAGGTGGGGGCCGTGTTGCTCGGTGGCCGCCAGCGGCAGCACCGCCACCGTGCGCGCGGCCAGCCCGCAGCGGCGTCGGCCCTCGAACTGGGCGGTGGAAAGATCGGCCCAGAAGCGGGTGGGGGCAAAGGCGGAAGGATTCGGGGAGGGGTTCGCGTCCATGGTCCGCATCATGACACCAGGCCCCGGGCCATGGCTCCACCGCCCAGCCAAACAGCCACCACCACCAGCGTGGCCAGGGTCACCGGCACCCCCACACGGGCATGGGTGCGCCAGTCGATGGCCACGCCTTCACGGGCGGCCAGATCGGCCACGATCAGGTTGGCGATGGAACCCACCAGCAGCAGGTTGCCCGCAAAGGTGCTGACCAGGGCCAGTGTGAGCCCGGCGGACACCGGGTCCTGCCCGCCCAGGTGGGGCAGCAGCAGCATGACCGCAGGCACGTTGCTGACCAGGTTGGACAGCACCAAGCTGGCCGCAAACAGCGGCCCGGTGTCGCCCAGCACCACCCCGTGCTGGGCCATGGCGGCCACCGCCGCCGCGGCCAGGCCGGTGTGGGCAAACGCGGCATTGACCACGAACAAGCCCATGAACAGCACCAGCAGCTCCCAGTCCACAAAGCCCATCACCTGCGAGGAATGGAACCGCTGGCTGAGCAACAACACCCCGGCGGCCACCAGCGCCACCACCTCGTGCGGCCAGCTGCTGAACAAAAAGGCCACCAGCACCGCCGCCGACACCGCCAGGCCCTTGGCGGTCTGCCAGCGGTCCAGCGCGGGCTCGTCGTCTGTGGGGTCTTCGGCCACGCGCTGGCCGTTGGCACCGGCCCCCACCGGCCCCAGCCCACGCCACGCCAGCCAGGCCCACAACACCGCCAGCGACACCCCCACCGGCGCGGCGGCACCGCGCAGGTGCTCGGCAAACGACAGGTGCAGCACCGAGCCGATGAGCATGTTTTGCGGGTTGCCGATGAGGGTGGCCGCCGACCCGATGTTGGCCGCGCACGCCAGCGCCAGCAGGAAGGGCACCGGGGGCAGCCCCCGGCGCAGGCACAGGCGCACCAGCACCGGCGTCATGGCCAGGCAGACCACGTCGTTGGAGAACACCGCCGACAACCCCGCCGACACCGCGATCAGCGCCCCCAGCAGCACCACCGGCGGCAGGGGCTGGCCCCCCACCCACCGCGCCACAGCGGCGTAGAAGCCGCCCAGACGCATCTGCGCCGACACCACCATGAACGCAAACAGCAGCAGGATGGTGGGCAGGTCGATGGCGCGGGCCGCCTCGTCCACCGTCAACACGCCCATGCCCACCACCGCAATGGCCCCCAGCAAGGCCACCCCGGCGCGGTTGAGCGCCAGCCGGGGCAGGCCGCCCAGGAACATGCCCAGGTAGACGGCGGCAAACACCGCCACCACACCCCAATCCTGCGCAGACAGCGCGGCGGGGGAAAATGCCTCATAAGTCATAGCTTAAAGTCCAATCAAGGAAAGCGCTAGAGGTCATTTTCCTTTGAAATTCATGAGCCGCCACTGAGGACGGTCCGCCTCAGCAAGCCCCATGCGCCTGGTCCCTTCCCCCGTGACCGCAGACCCCGGTCGGGCCCTCACTTGCCAATGCAGAAGCGGGTGAAGATTTCGCCCAGCAGGTCGTCGGCGGTGAACTCGCCGGTGATGTCGCCCAGCGCCACCTGGGCCAGGCGCAACTCCTCGGCCAGCAGGTCCAGGTGTTCGGCGTCGCGGGCCAGCCAGGCGGCGGCCTGTTCCAGGTGCTCACCCGTGCGGGCCAAGGCACGCAAATGGCGCTCGCGGGCCATGTAGATGCCTTCGGGGGCCGCCTGCCAGCCCACGGCGTGCAGCAGCCGCTGGCGCAGCGCCTGCAAGCCCTGGCCACCTTTGGCGGAGATGCTCAGGTCGTCAGGCCCCACGTGGCGCAGCGCCTCGGGCGGACAGGCGTCGGCCTTGTTCCAGACGTGAATCTTGTGAACATTTTGGGCGATCTCGCTTTCAATGAAAGCGTCAGCAGCTACATATTCAGGAGCATCAGCCCGCGTGAGGTCGTGGAGCAGCAGCACGGCGTCGGCGGCGTGGATTTCGGTCCAGGCGCGTTCGATGCCGATGCGCTCCACCTCGTCGGTGCTGTCGCGCAGGCCCGCGGTGTCCACCACGTGCAGTGGCACGCCTTCAATCTGGATGGTCTGCTCCACCTTGTCGCGGGTGGTGCCCGCGATGGGGGTGACGATGGCCAGCTCAGCCCCGGCCAGTGCGTTGAGCAGCGAGCTTTTGCCCGCGTTGGGCTGCCCGGCAATCACCACCCGGATGCCCTCGCGCAGCAGCGCCCCTTGGCGGGCCCGGTCACGCACCACGGCCAGGCGTTGCTGCAATTTTTGCAGCTGCCCATGCGCATCGGCCTTGCGCAAGAAGTCAATTTCTTCTTCAGGAAAATCCAGCGTGGCTTCCACCAGCATGCGCAGGTGCACCAGCGCATCGCGCAGGCCGCCCACCTCGCGCGAGAACTCGCCCGACAGGCTGCGGCTGGCGCTGCGGGCCGCCGCTTCGGTGCTGGCATCGATCAGGTCGGCCACGGCCTCGGCCTGGGCCAGGTCCATCTTGTCGTTGAGGAAGGCGCGCTGGGTGAACTCGCCCGGCTCGGCCAGGCGCAGCCGGGGCAGCACGGGCAGTGCAACGTCAGCGCCACGGGCGCGGTCGGGGGCCGTGTTGGAGGGCGCGTTGGGGGAAACGTCGTCCTTTGCAGGCTGGGCCGCCACCGCCAGACAGCGGGCCAGCAGCAGTTGCAGCACCACGGGGCCGCCGTGGGCTTGCAGCTCCAGCACGTCTTCACCGGTGAAGGAATGCGGTCCGGGAAACCACAGCGCCAGGCCGTGGTCGATGGGGTGGCCGTGCGCGTCGGGAAACGGCAGGTAGGTGGCCTCACGCGCCCGGGGCAAGCGCCCCAGCAAGGTCTGGACGAACGGGGCCAGACCCTTGCCCGACACCCGGACGATGCCCACCGCCCCACGCCCGGGGGCCGTGGCGATGGCCACGATGGGGTCCTGGTGTCGCGCTGGCACGGGCCCCGGCCCCGATCAGGACTTGAAGTTGGGCAGGGTGAACTTCACCGGCACGCCCATGCGGTGGTTGATGAAGGCCTGCTGGGCAATGGTCAGCGTGTTGTTGGTGATCCAGTACAGCACCAGACCCGCGGGGAAGAAGAAGAACATCACCGAGAACACCAGCGGCATGATCCACATCATCTTGGCCTGCATGGGGTCGGGCGGCAGCGGGTTCAGGCCGGTCTGGATGACGGTGGTCAGCGTCATCACCAGCGGCAGGACGTAGTAGGGGTCGGGCGAGGACATGTCGGAAATCCACAGCGCCCAGGGGGCGTTGCGCATTTCCACGCTGGACAGCAGCACCCAGTACAGGGCAATGAACACCGGCATCTGGATCATGATGGGGAAGCAGCCCCCCATGGGGTTGACCTTTTCCTCGCGGTAGATCTTCATCATCTCCATCTGCATCTGCTGCGGGTTGTCCTTGAGACGCTCGCGCATGTCCTGGATGCGGGGGTTGATGGCCTTCATCTTGGCCATGCTGCGGTAAGCCTGGGCGTTGAGCCAATAGAACGCCGCCTTCAACAGCACCACCAGCAACACGATGGCCCAACCCCAGTTGGCCACCACGCTGTGGATCTGCTCCAGCAACCAGTACAGCGGCTTGGCCAGCATGGTCAACCAGCCATAGTCCTTGACCAGCACCAGGCCGGGGGCCACAGCCTCCAGCACCGGCTCTTCCTGCGGGCCGATGAACAGGCGCGACTCGATGGCCTTGGCCTGACCCGGGGCCACGCCACCCACCGAGGTGATGAGGCCGGCGGAGTACAGCTTGTTGTCCAGCTTGCGGGCAAAGTGCTCACGTTCGATGCCGTCCCCCAGCAACCAAGCGCTGGCAAAGTAGTGCTGCACCATGGCCACGTAGCCATCGGGGGCGGTCTTCAGGAAATCGGCGTTGCCCTTGTCGATGGCGGTGAACTCGATCTTCTGGTACTTCTTCTCGTTGGTGTAGACCGCCGGGCCGGTGAAGGTGGAGTAGAACGGCGTTTCGCTGGCGGTGGTGCTGCCATCGCGCACCAGCTGCAGGTAGAGCTGGGGCTGGACTTCGGCGGCCCCCGTGTTGATGACCTCGTGTTTCACGGCGATGTCGTAGGCACCGCGGCGCACGGTGTAGGTCTTGGCCAGCTTGATGCCCTGGGCGTTGGCGGCAGACTCGTAGCGCACGGTCAGGGTGTCCTGGCCGTCCTTCAGCTCGGTGTCGGCCTTGACCAGGGTCATGGGCGTCTTGTGGGTGGGCAGCGAGCCATC
>DASUON010000279.1:0-5643 GCA_036276615.1 Burkholderiaceae bacterium | reverse complement strand
TGCTGGATGCGCTGCCGCACACCGACTCGGGGCTGGCCGCACGCGCCATGGCCGCCAAGCTGGTGCAGGAGCACGAGATGGGCGAGCTGTTCAAGGTCATCGGCCTGGCCCCCGCGGCCCCCGGGGCTGAAGCTGCGGCGTGGGAGCCCCTGGGTTTTGCCCAGGGCGACCGCACCCACACACTCTGACCGACCCGGAGGCCGCGCGTGATCCGCTGGATGCTGGTGATCTTCCTGGCGCTGCTGCTCATCAACGGGCTGCACCCGCTGCTGCAGAAGTTCGGGTTCGGGCGGCTGCCGGGGGATTTCCGGTTCCGGCTGTTCGGGCGCGAGTGGTTCATTCCCATCACCAGCACCGTGCTGCTGAGCCTGGTGGCGGGCCTGTTGGCCAAGCTGGTGTGAACCCTCGTCCTTCGGGGGCTTGAAGACCGCCGGGGCGGCATCATGTGCATACGCCAAGGAGTATGAAATGAACGCTGCCACCCCCACCGATCCGCTGCATGTGGTCTGCCCGCATTGCCACGTCACCAACCGGGTCACCCCCGACGGCCTGCGGGCCGATCCCAGCTGCGGCAAATGCCACCAGCCGCTGTTCACCGGCCACCCGCTGGCGCTGGACGAGGCGGGTTTTGAACGCCACGTGGGCCGCAGCCACCTGCCGGTGCTGGTGGACTTCTGGGCCCCGTGGTGCGGCCCCTGCCGCACGATGGCCCCGCAGTTCGAGGCCGCCGCCCGCACGCTGGAGCCCGGGGTGCGGCTGGTCAAGGTCAACACCGAAGAGGCCCAGGCGCTGGGCGCACGCCTGCACATCCGCAGCATCCCCACGCTGGCGCTGTACGTGGGCGGGCGCGAAGTGGCCCGGCAGGCCGGAGCCCTGCAGGCCGAGCAGATCGTGCAGTGGACGCACGCGCAACTGGGGCGCTGACCGCGGGGCTACACTGCTTGAGACCGAGCCCGTTGCAAGCCTTTCCGACGGGGAACTGCTGTGTTTTTGTAGAGATTTTGTCCGTGGCGATGCATCCCTCACAACCCGTTTCCTCTGGTCCGCGCCTCCTGGCTGACATTGGGGGCACCAATGCCCGCTTCGCCTGGCAGGCCGGCCCCGGCCAGCCCATGTCCGACCTGCGGGTGCTGCCCGGTGCCGACTTCCCCACGCTGGCCGATGCGGCCCAGGCCTACCTGGCGGCCATCGGCCAAGGGGTACCGACGCAAGCCGCCATTGCCATCGCCAACCCCATTGAGGGCGACTGGGTTTGCATGACCAACCACCACTGGCGCTTCTCGCAGCGGGAGCTGGCGCAAAGCCTGGGGGTGACGCGGCTCAAGATGCTCAACGACTTCACCGCTTTGGCGCTGGCGCTGCCCGACATTCCCGCCGACGAGTTGCGGCAGGTGGGGCCGGGGCAGGCCCAAGCCCGGGCGGCCATCGGCCTGCTGGGCGCGGGCACGGGCCTGGGCGTGTCGGGTCTGGTGCCTCAGGCGGGTGGGGGCTGGGCCCCTCTGCAAGGCGAAGGGGGTCACACCACCCTGCCCGCGCAAGGGGCGCGGGAGTGGGCGGTGCAGGCCGGTCTGGAGCGCCTGCACGGCCACCCTTCGGCAGAACGGGCGCTCAGTGGGCAGGGTCTGCTCGACACCTACCGGGTGTTGTGTGCCTTGGATGGGGTGGACGCTGGGTGCACCCAGCCGTCCGAGGTGACGGCGGCGGCCCTGGCGGCCACCGACCCGCGGGCCGAAGAAGCCCTCACGCTGTTTTGCGCCTGGCTGGGCTCGGTGGCGGGCAACCTGGCCCTCACCCTGGGGGCCAAGGGCGGGGTGTACGTGGGCGGGGGCATCGTGCCGCGCCTGGGTGAGTGGTTTGACCGTTCACCGTTCCGCGCCCGGTTCGAGGCCAAGGGCCGGTTTCAGGGGTATCTGGCGGCGGTGCCCACCTGGGTCATCACCTCGTCCCAGTCGCCTGCGCTGTGGGGGGCCATCCGGGCCCTGGATCAGGCCGATTGACGGCGGGCGGTGGATCTGCCGATACGGGGTTTTGGGCGGATATTTAATTAATCGCATAATGAACAACCGCTGCATGGGTGGCGGCGTTGTTCTTTTTCCAAGGGGCCGCAGTGCCCTTCACCACAGTCAAGGAGACCCTTCCCATGAAATTCAATCGTTTGCTCGGTGCCCTGGTGGCCGCGGCGACCCTGCAGTCGGCCATGGCTGGTGAGGTCGAAGTGCTGCACTGGTGGACATCAGGGGGGGAAGCCAAGTCGGTGGCAGAGCTGAAGAAAATGCTCCAGACCAAGGGCCATGTGTGGAAAGACTTTGCCGTGGCCGGGGGGGGCGGTGACAACGCCATGACCGTGCTCAAGAGCCGCACGGTGGCTGGCAACCCGCCTGCGGCGGCCCAGATCAAAGGCCCTGCCATCCAGGAATGGGCCAGTGAAACCGTGCTGGCCAACCTGGACCCCATCGCCAAGGCCGAGAAGTGGGACGAACTGTTGCCCAAGGTGGTGGCCGACGTCATGAAGTACAAGGGCAACTATGTGGCGGTGCCGGTCAACGTGCACCGTGTCAACTGGGTCTGGGCCAACCCCGAGGTGCTGAAGCAGGCGGGTGTGGCGGCCATGCCCAAGACCTGGGACGAGTTCTTTGCCGCCGCCGACAAGATCAAGGCCAAGGGCCTGATCGCCGTGGCCCATGGGGGCCAGAACTGGCAGGACTTCACCACCTTCGAAACCGTGGCCCTGGGGGTGGGCGGCGCCAAGTTCTACCAGGACGCCCTGGTCAAGCTCGACCCCAAGGCCTTCACCAGCGACACCATGAAGAAGACGCTGGAAACCTTCCGCAGGCTCAAGGCCTACACCGACGCCGCCGCCCCCGGGCGCGACTGGAACCTGGCCACCGCCATGGTGATGCAGGGCAAGGCGGGCTTCCAGTTCATGGGCGACTGGGCCAAGGGTGAATTCCTCGCCGCAGGCAAGGTGCCGGGCAAGGACTTCCTGTGCGCCACCGCACCGGGCACCGCCAATGCCTACACCTTCATCACGGACTCCTTCATCATGTTCAAGCTGAAGGACGCTGCCGCGCAGAAGGCCCAGGCCGACCTGGCCACCTCCATCATGAGCCCCGAGTTCCAGGAGGTGTTCAACCTGAACAAAGGGTCCATCCCGGTTCGCCTGAACATGAAGATGGACAAGTTCGACGACTGTGCCAAGACCTCGGCCCGGGACTTTGTGGAGACGGCCAAGGCCGGTTCCTTGCAGCCGTCGGCAGCCCACGGCATGGCGATTGCACCGGTCACCGAAGGCGCCATCAAGGACGTGGTGAGCCAGTTCTGGAACGACGACAAGGTCAGCGTCGCCGACGGCATGAAGAAGCTCGCCGTTGCAGCCCAGACCCGGTGAGGGTCTGATCCCCCCGCAGGTGGGTCTGCGGGGGCTCCGTCGCATCCGCACCGCGGGTGTTCAGCCTCAAAAGGGTGTTGCCATGAAGCCCGCGTTTGAAACGGCGTTGCCCAAGCTCGTCGTGGCCCCCGCCTTTGTGCTGGGGTTTGCGTTCATCTACGGCCTGATGATCTGGAATGGCGTGTTGTCCCTGACCGCCTCACGCATGCTGCCCAACTACAGCGAGTTTGTGGGGTTGGCGCAATACGCCCGCTTGTGGGACATGGACCGCTGGTGGCAGGCACTGAAGAACCTGGGCCTGTTCACGGTGCTGTATGTGGGCGGCTCCATGGGGGTGGGGCTGGTCCTGGCCATCCTGCTGGACCAGAGGGTGCGGGCCGAGGGCGCCTTGCGCACCCTGTACCTGTACCCCATGGCGCTGTCCTTCGTCGTGACGGGCACCGCCTGGAAGTGGGTGCTCGACCCCAGCCTGGGCGTGCAAAAGCTGGTGCAGGACCTGGGCTGGACCGATTTCACCTTTGACTGGCTGGTGCAGAGCGACACGGCCATTTACTGCGTGGTGCTGGCGGGGGTGTGGCAGAGCGCCGGGTTTGCCATGGCGCTGTTCCTGGCGGGGCTGCGGGGGATTGACGACTGCATCATCAAGGCGGCGCAGATCGACGGGGCCAGCCTGCCGCGCATCTACTGGCGGGTGATCCTGCCCATGCTGCGGCCGGTGGTGTTTTCCACCGTCATGGTGCTGTCGCACCTGTCCATCAAGAGTTTTGACCTGGTGATGGCGCTGACCGGCGGCGGCCCGGCGTATGCCAGCGATGTGCCCGCCACCTTCATGTACACCATGAGCTTCACCCGGGGCCAGATCGGCCTGGGGGCGGCCAGCGCCACCCTGATGCTGGCCACCGTGGCGGCCATTGTGGTGCCCTTCCTCTACAGCGAACTGCGGAGCAAGTCCCATGAGCGCTGAAGGGGCCCGCCTGGGGCGTGTGCTGGTGTACCTGCTGCTGTTGGTGGCGGCGCTGGTGTTCCTGGCCCCGCTGTACGTGATGCTGACCACCGCGTTCAAGGACGCCGACGAAATCCGCCAGGGCAACCTGCTGGCCTGGCCGCAGCACCTCAACCTGGAGGCCTGGCAACGGGCCTGGTCCCAGGCGTGCACCGGTGCCGATTGCCGGGGCTTGCAGCCGTATTTCTGGAACTCGGTGCAGATGGTGGTGCCTGCGGTGCTGTTGTCCACGCTGTGGGGGGCCGTCAACGGGTATGTGCTGAGCCTGTGGAAGTTTCGTGGCAGCGAGGTGTTGTTCGGGCTGCTGCTGTTTGGCGTGTTCATGCCGTTCCAGGTGGTGTTGCTGCCCATGAGCCAGGTGCTGGGCTGGCTGGGCCTGTACAGCTCCATCGGCGGCCTGGTGCTGGTGCACTGCCTGGCGGGGGTGGCGGGCACCACGCTGTTCTTTCGCAACCACTACGCCTTGGTGCCCAAGGCGCTGATCAACGCCGCCCGCATCGACGGGGCGGGCTTCTGGCGCATCTTCTTTCGCATCATCGTGCCCATGTCCACGCCCATCGTGATGGTCACCGTCATCTGGCAGTTCACCAACATCTGGAACGACTTCCTGTTCGGCGTGTCGTTCAGCGGGGCCGACAGCAAGCCGGTCACCGTGGGCCTGAACAACATGGTCAACACCACCAGCAGCGTCAAGGCCTACAACGTGGACATGGCCGCCGCCGTCATCGCGGGCCTGCCCACCCTGCTGATTTACGTGCTGGCCGGCCAGTACTTCGTCAAGGGCCTGACGGCCGGTGCCGTCAAGGGTTGACGCCCGTATCACTTCACCGAAGGCATCGCATGGCTTCCGCATTGCACCTCCAAGGCATCCGCAAGACGTTCGGCAGGGGAGGGCGCGAGGTCGAGGTGCTCAAACACATCAACCTCGACGTGGCACCGGGTGAGTTCCTCATCCTGGTGGGGCCGTCGGGGTGCGGCAAAAGCACGCTGCTCAACATCATTGCCGGGCTGGAGGTCCCCACCCAGGGGGCGGTTCGCATCGGCGCGCGCAACGTGGTGGGCGTGCCCCCCGCGCAGCGCGACATCGCCATGGTGTTCCAGAACTATGCGCTCTACCCCACCATGAGCGTGGCTGACAACATCGGTTTTGCGCTGGAGATGCGCAAGGTGCCCAAGGCCGAGCGCCAGGCCCGCGTCCAGCAGGTGGCGGCCATGCTGCAGATCGAGCACCTGCTCAGCCGCCGCCCCAGTC
>DASUON010000278.1:0-27692 GCA_036276615.1 Burkholderiaceae bacterium | reverse complement strand
CCACCACAACGGTGCCGATGCCCGCCAGTTGTGCCTGCAAGACATTGACGCCTACGAGGCCACCCCCACCGCACCATGCGCCGCCTGAGCCTGCACCCCACCCCACTGGCGGGACTGTTCGAGGTCCAACGCCACCCACTGGGCGACAGCCGCGGCTTTTTTGCACGGCTGTTTTGTGCCCACGAACTGGCCGACGCCGGCTGGCACACCCCCATTGCCCAAATCAACCACACACACACCGCCCGCAGCGGCACCGTGCGCGGCATGCACTGGCAACGCCCACCCCATGCCGAGATGAAGCTGGTCACCTGCATCCGTGGCGAGGTGTGGGACGTGGCCGTGGACGTGCGCCCCGAGTCCCCCACCCACCTGCACTGGCACGCCGCCCGCTTGTCCGCCGCCAATGGCCGCGCCCTGTTCATCCCCCCGGGCTTTGCCCACGGGTTTCAGGCCCTGAGCGACGACGCCGAACTGATCTACTGCCACTCCCACCCCCATGCCCCCGAGGCCGAAGCGGGCCTGCACCCACTGGACCCTCGCCTGGCCATTCCCTGGCCCTTGCCGGTGGTGGAACTGTCCGCACGCGACCAGTCCCACCCCCTGTTGACCGACACCGCCCCCACGCCATGAAATGCCGCCACTGCCAATCTGACCTGAGCCTGGAGTTCCTGGACCTGGGCAGCGCCCCCGCCTCCAACGCCTACCTCAGCCCGGCACGCCTGATGGCCCCCGAGCGCTGGTACCCGCTGCGCCTGCTGGTGTGCACCCATTGCTGGCTGGTGCAAACCCAAGACTTCGCCCGTGCCGACGAGTTGTTCGACGCCGACTATGCGTACTTCAGCTCCTACTCCAGCACCTGGCTGGCCCACGCCCAGGCCACCGTCCAGACCCTGACCCAGCGCTTTGGCCTGACCCCCGCCCACTGCGTGGTGGAAGTGGCCGCCAACGACGGCTACCTGCTGCAATACGTCAAGGCCGCAGGCATGGCCTGTTACGGCATCGAGCCCACGGCCAGCACCGCCGCGGCCGCTCGCGCCAAGGGCATTGAGGTGGTGGAACGGTTTTTTGGCGTGGCCCTGGCCGACGAGCTGACCGCCCAAGGACGGCAGGCCGACCTGATGGTGGCCAACAACGTGCTGGCCCACGTGCCCGACATCAACGACTTTGTGGGGGGCTTTGCCCGCCTGCTCAAGCCGCAGGGCGTGGCCTCTTTCGAGTTCCCCCACCTGCTGCAGCTGGTGCGCCACCGCCAGTTCGACACCGTCTACCACGAGCACTACTCCTACCTGTCGCTCACCGCGGTTCAAACCCTGTTTGCCGCCAATGGCCTGACGGTGTTCGACGTGGAGCCACTGCCCACCCACGGCGGCAGCCTGCGGGTGCTGGCCCAACGCACCGACACCGGCCTTCACGCCGCCAGCCCGCGCGTGCAAGCGCTGCTGGACGAAGAACACACCGCTGGCGTCACCCAAACCCATTTTTATGCCCATTTGCAGCAGCAGGCCATACAGATCAAGCGTGAGCTGCTCTCATTTTTGCTGTCTTGCGCTGAAAAAGGGCAAACCGTGGCGGGGTATGGTGCCGCGGCCAAAGGCAACACCTTGCTCAACTTTGCCGGCGTGCGCCCCGACCTGCTGCCCTACGTGGTGGACAAAAACCCCGCCAAACAAGGGCAGTACCTGCCGGGCAGCCGCATCCCCATCCTGTCGCCCGACCACCTGCTGGCCCAAAAGCCCGACTTCGTCCTCATCCTGCCCTGGAACCTCCAAGACGAGGTGATGGCCCAACTCGCCCCCGTGCGGGCATGGGGCGGGCGGTTTGTGACGGCGGTGCCCCAGTTGAGCATCACATGATCGACTGCCACCCCACCGCCCGCATTTCCGAACGGGCGGACATTGAAGACTCGGTGCGAGGCAGCCGCATTGTCATCGGCGCACGCAGCGTCATCGACAGTTTCGTGAAGATCAAACCCGCGGGCGGCTCTGGCGACCTGGTGGTGGGCGAAGACTGCGTCATCAACTCAGGCTGTGTGCTTTACACCGGCAATGGAATCGTCATGGGCCGCGGGGTGGCGGTGGCGGCCAATTGCACGTTTGCGCCCGTCAACCACGAGTTTTCGCGTCGGGACGTGCCCATCCGCAGCCAAGGGTTCAGGCCCAGCAAAGGCGGCATCGTGATCGAAGACGATGTGTGGATTGGCGCCAACTGCGTCATTCTGGACGGTGCCGTGCTGCGCCGGGGCTGCGTCATCGGCGCAGGCTCTCTGGTCAGGGGCGAGGTGGCGGCCTACTCCATCCAGGCGGGCAACCCCTTGGAACTCAAAGGATGGCGACAGTGATGCCCCCACCCCACAACCCCCACCCGCAGGGACCTGTGACGGTGCTGGGTGGGCGAGGCTACATCGGCCAGCACCTGGTCCAGGGCCTGCGCCATTCGGGCCTGGACCCCTGGGTCCCCCAGCGCGACGACCCGGCTGTGTTTGAAAGGCCGCTGGGTGTGGTGTATTTCTGCGTGGGCCTGACCGCCGACTTCCGCTCCCGCCCGTTTGAAACGGTCGATGCCCATGTCGGCTTTTTGCGCCAGCTGCTCCAACACGCCCATTTCGACCAACTGGTGTACCTGTCGAGCACGAGGGTCTACCTGGGCGCTGCGGGCACCCAAGAAGACCAAGCCCTGGTGGTGCGCCCCCAGGACGCCGACGACCTGTACAAACTGTCCAAGCTGATGGGTGAAAGCCTGGCCCTGCACTCAGGACGGCGCTGCAAGGTGGTGCGGCTGTCCAATGTGGTGGGGGGCGAACATGGCAACCCCGACAGTTTTGTCTACAGCCTGCTGGCCGATGCCCGTCGCGGCCACGTGGTGCTGCGCAGTCACCCGGACTCGGCCAAAGACTATGTCCACATTGACGACGTGGTGGACCTGCTGCCGCAAATTGCCCTCCGTGGACAGCACCACACCTACAACCTGGCCAGCGGCAAGCAAACCACTCACCGCCAATGGCTGGAGGCCATCTGCAACGCCACCGGAGCCACCTGGGAGACGACGGACCATTGCCCGTTGCAAGCCTTTGCGCCCATTGATGTGCAGCGAATCCAACGTGAATTCGGGTTCAAGGCCGCGTGGCCGGTGGAACGGTTCATCCCACACACCCCCTCTTCGGCGCTGACAACGCCTCAACGCCCACTGTGAGCTTGTGCTCCAGGATGCTGCCATGCCCGATCAAACCCCAACAGCCCCCAACCATGTGACCGCGGTGTTTTTTGGCGCCGCCGATCAGCCCGAGTTTCTCCAGGGCATGCAACAGGCGATCAACCAAATCAACCCGCCAGCGGGCATCTACGCCGGGGACAACCTGTTCACGTACCACCGAAACCTGAGTTTCCTGGAGGACCGCCCGCTCATGGAAGCGGTCGCCAAGCACAGCACCTCCACCGTGGAGCAAGGCATCCTTTGGCGGCAGTCGGTGGTCCTGTGGGGTGCACGGAACGGGTTGAAGCTGGAAGGTGACTTTGTGGAAATCGCCTGTTACAAAGGGACCACAGCCCGAATCGTATGTGATGCCCTGAACTTCAGCTCACTCCATCGACGTTACTTTCTCTACGACCTGTTCGACCACGATCCTGCCATGG
The DNA here is from genome assembly GCA_036276615.1 of Burkholderiaceae bacterium. Classification (GTDB taxonomy): domain Bacteria; phylum Pseudomonadota; class Gammaproteobacteria; order Burkholderiales; family Burkholderiaceae_C; genus UBA2334. The sequence continues at coordinate 24,063 of DASUON010000278.1, read as the reverse complement.
CTCACCATGCCATGCCAGAGCACGGTCAGCAGTTGTACGAGTCGGTCAAAGCACGCTTCTCGGACGCACCCAACGTCGTGGTCACCCAAGGCAAAGTGCCCGAGGTGCTGACTGAGGTGGCCCCGGAAAAAATCGCTTTCATGCACCTCGATTTGAACAATGCCGAGGCCGAAATTGGGGCCCTGGATGTGCTGTTCGAGCGCATGGTCCCGGGCGCGGTCCTGGTGTTGGACGACTATGGCTGGCTGGCGTATCGTGCACAAAAACTCGCCGAAGACCCCTGGTTCGCAGCCCGTGGTTACTTCGTGATGGAGTTACCCACCGGCCAAGGCATGGTCATCAAGCAATCCTGATTTCTCTCTCAGACGACATCCCATGAGCAACCCCATTGAACAATTTCGCCAAGAGCAACAACAACGCATTTCCGCTTACGGACAAGATGCAGGATTCCAAGCGCTGTCCCGCGATTGGTTGCAGGCGTCCATGCAGCGCCAGTACGTGTACAACTTCGACTGGATGGGCCGCCCCATCATCCAATACCCGCAAGACATGGTGGCCATGCAGGAACTGGTCTGGCGGGTTCGCCCCGACCTGATCATTGAAACCGGCATCGCCCACGGTGGCTCGTTGGTGCTGTCGGCATCGCTGCTGGCCTTGCTGGACATGAGTGATGCCATTCAAGCGCAAACCACCTTGGACCCCGCCCGCTCCAAGCGCAAGGTGATCGGGGTGGACATCGACATTCGGGCCCACAACCGCGCCGCGATTGAAGCGCACCCCATGGCCAGCCGCATCCACATGATCCAGGGTTCCTCCATCGATCCGGCCACGGTGGCCCAGGTGAAAGAAGCGGCCCAAGGTTTTGAGCGGGTGATGGTGTGCCTGGACTCCATGCACACCCACGACCATGTGTTGGCGGAGTTGGCCGCCTATGCGCCACTGGTCAGCTCAGGCAGTTACTGCGTGGTGTTTGACACGTTTGTGCAAGACATGCCGCCGGGCTTTTTTGCCGACCGCCCCTGGGATGTGGGCAACAACCCCCAAACCGCGGTGCAGACCTTTCTGAAGTCCAACACCGCCTTTGAGATTGATGCCGACATGGAGCACAAGCTGATGGTGACCGTGGCACCTCAGGGTTTCTTGCGACGTCGGTGACTCACCCCTGCCGTTGACCGCCCCTTGGGCCGTCAACGGCGGTTCAGCCTTGCATGGCCTGCTGCGCGTAACGCAAGTAGGTCACGGCAAAATCGGTGTGCCCGTGAGCGTGCTCAACCTCCGCCAGACACGCCAATGCCAGCGGATCGTGAGGAATGGCACACAACACGGTTTCGGCCAACTGGGTCACGGCCACCCACTCGGGCCTGAACCCGGCTCCATCCACAGACCCCGTCCCGGCCTGCTTGGCCACGTCCAGCAGGTGCTGGAGCTGAGCGTAAATGTCTGGCCGATCCACCCGTTGGCCATCGCCCATGCCAACGGCCTTGACGGGTGCCCCGGCCAAGGCATCGGGCACGTTGGCCTGCCATTGCTGGACGTGCTGCGCTTGCGCGGCTTCGTCGCCCGGGGCCGCTTGTGCAGCCAACCAGCGCTGCCACGCCATGCGCAGGCCCTGCCCAAACTCCTGCACAAAGCGGTCTTCATCCATCAGGCATGAGGCTTCGACGTGCTGCCGCAGTCCCTGGCGAATGGCATTGAGCTGGTCCACATCAGCGGCCAGCTGGTGTGCAATGGCCAGGTACTGTTGGGGCGAGTCAGCCAACCACCCTGTTTGCCCCAGATACCGCAACATCCCGGTGCTCAGCCGACTTTTGAAATCTCGCCCCTCCATGGACACCAGGGGCACCCCCATCCACAGCAAGTCGAAGGTGGTGGTCCCCCCGGTGAGGGGGAAGGGGTCCAGCGCAATGTCGATGTCGTGGTAGGTCAGGTACTGGTTTCGGTTGTCCAGGCCCACCAGCGTCAACCGGTCCAACGGGATGCCCAGTCGGCCACAACGTTGCTCAAACTCGGCGGCAAACTCGGGGTTGTCGAGGTTTTTGCCCTCAATCAACAAGCGGTAGCTGGCATTGCCGCGCAACAGCTCACCCCACAGCGCCAGCACGTCGTCGGTGAGTTTGCCCAAGTTGTTGCAGCTCCCGAAGGTGACATAGCCCCGACTCAAGGCTGGCGTGGGCTGCACCAGATAAGCCGGTTGGTATCGCCACAACGGGTTGCGGCTGTGGGGGCGATAACAACAGAACAGGGTGTTCATCCGGTACAGACGCTCCGAATACTCGGCGTCGGCCCCCGGCGGATCGGTCACCTGATCGGTGAACTTGTAATCGACCGCCGTCAGCCCGGTGGTGGCCGGGTAGCCCAACCAGGACACCTGCACCGGTGCCAGCTTCTGAGCCATCAGCAGCAAGCCGTTGCCACCGGTGTGGCCCGCCAGGTCAATGAGGATGTCGAACTGGCCCTCGCGAATCAGACGGGCCTTTTCCTCGGGCGTCTCAAACCCCAAGTGGGTGAACACATCCACATGTTTGCGCACCCGCTCGGTCACCGCGTCGATGACCGGGTGCAGGTACAGGGCATGAACCTCAAATTGGCGGCGGTCCAATTGCGCCAGCAGGCCTTCCACAAAGTACATCACCGAGTGAACGCGGAAGTCAGGCGACAGAAACCCCACCTTCAGGCGATCCCACGGCCCGCGCCCTGCTGCACTGTGGTTGGGCCATTGGCCGCGGATGGGGTCTTCAAACTGGTGCGCGAACTCGGTGGCCGCCTTGTGAATGTCCACCGCGGTGAATCGCGGGTCGGCCAGCATGAACAGCTGCCTGTTGACATAGCTGGCCACATCGGGGGGAAACAACTCAATGGCGGTGTTGCAGTCGGCCACGGCCTCGGCCACCTCGCCCAGTTCACGTCGATGCAGACCCCGGTGGGACACCGCCGTGGCGCGCTCCTCGTTGGTTTGGGCCAACGCCAGCATGCGTTCCGCACAGGTCAGGCCACGGCGCGGCTCCTGAACCTGGTACAGACACTTGGACAAGGCCATCCAGGTGACATAGCGGTCAGGCCGTTTTTGCACCACGGCTTCAAGCTTGGGCAATGCCCGCTGGTACTGCCCCAGCTCCATGAGGGTGTTGCCATGGTTGAGGGCCAGCTCCATGTCGAGGGGAACGGCTTTGGCCGCGTCCTCGAAGGCCTTGACACATTCTTCAGCCCTGTGCAGCTTGAACAGCGCAAAACCCAAGAACCGGTGCGCCCAGAGGTCTCGCGGCGCTTTGCGCAAGGTTTTCCGACACGCTTGCACCAACTGAGGCCAGTTCTGTTGGGCCATCAAATTTTTCAACAGAACTTCAGAGGATGACATTGCATTTTTCATGAAGAGAACCTTCGCCGCAGAACGAGCTGCGAGCATAGCCTCCCAGGGAAAGCAGCAACCTCACCCCGTCCCAGGTTTTTGCAGCAGATCGAACTCAACCCAACAGCTTCAACACACTTTGCGGCAGCTGGTTGGCCTGGGCCACCATGGCCGTGCCCGCTTGTTGCAGGATTTGCGCACGGCTGAGGTTGGCCGTTTCCATCGCAAAGTCAGCGTCCTGAATCCGGCTGCGGGCTGCAGACATGTTCTCAGACGAAATGTTCACGCTGCTGATGGCCGCCTCAAAGCGAGACTGCAAAGCGCCCAGCTTGGCACGTTCACCGCTGATGAACTGCAAAGCCGAGTCCACCGTCTTGAGGGCATCGGTGGCCTTGGTGAAGGTCGTGATGTCCAGCTCCGACACCTTCTTCAAGGCCGATCCGGTGGTGGCGCCTGCGGTGCCCAGGGCGGTGGTGGTGGTGCTCACCACACTGAAAGACTTTTCAGAGTCCAGCGTCAGGTAGCCGGAAGACACGATGTACGCAGCCGAAGCGGCGGTCGCCCCGGCAATGGCGCGGGATGTGCCGGTGGTGCTGAGCGTGCCACTGGTGTCGGCCGTCATCTTCTGGACGTTGACCGTGCCGCCGTTGGCCGTGGTGGCTGCCTTGCCCACCACGATGTTGTTGCCGGAGGTGTTGGTCAGGATGATGCCCGAGTTGGTCGAATTCATCTCGGCGGTGATGCCGGTCTTGGACGACTTGTCGTTGATCGCCTGGACGGCGGCCGACAATGCGTCTGCGCCCGACGTGGCGGAGAGAGAGAAACTCACCGCCTCGGCCGCGGAGTTGTCACCCAGCAACTCCAGGCTGTACCCACCCGTTGCAGTGAAGTCCAGCTGCACATTGGTGCGAGCCGTGGCCTTCACCCCCGTGGCAACCGTTTGCGCATTGATCTTGTCGGCCGTGGCCTTGGACGTCTCGTCAATGGACACGGAAATGTTTTGTGAACCCAGCGCACCCGCCACGGCCAGCGTACCGGCCACCACACCGTTGGTGGTGGGGGCGGCTGCGGCTGCGGCCTGTGCATCGGCACCCGTGCCCGTGGCCTGGTTGTTGCCATACACGTTGGTGCGCATGTTGGCCGTCGAAGCCACAATGGTCTGGTTGGCGTTGGCACCCACTTGGTACTTGGCGGTGCCGAAGGTGCCGTCCAGAATCTTCTGGCCGTTGAATTCGGTGGATTGAGCAAGGCGATCCAGTTCACCCACCAACTGAGAAACTTCTTGGTTCAGGGCTTGACGGTCACCGGCACTGTTGGTGGCGTTGGCCGACTGAACCGCCAATTCGCGGATGCGCTGGAGGATGTTGGTGGCCGACCCCATGGCCCCTTCCGTCACCTGCGCCAGCGAAATGCCGTCGTTGGCATTGCGGGCGGCTTGGTTCAAACCCCGGATTTGCGCGGAAAACCGCTCGGTGATGGCCAGGCCTGCGGCATCGTCCTTGGCGCTGTTGATGCGCAAGCCCGACGACAGCCGCTGGATGGACGTGGACAAAGACGACTGACTGATGCCCATGTTGCGCTGAGCCGTCAGTGAACTGACATTGGTGTTGATGGTTGCAGCCATGATGTAACTCCTACAAGGTTGGCGCCTCCAACTGCATTCAAACCAGCCTGACACTGCATGGCAAGGACTCAGGAAGCGGTAGGTCAATTGTGGAAAGGACAGAAATTTCCAATCCCCGGATCAACACCCCAAAAACCCGCCAAATCCAAACTCTCCGCCACCACAACCGCCAAGATCGCAAACAAAACCTCCAAAAGCCCCTCAAGTTGCCAGCCCTGGCGGCCGATACAGACATCAACGACTCTTTACACCCGCTGTGGACGAGCACCTCGCCCCATGTGGCAACTGGTTCATAAAGTCGTGGGCGGCGGCAACGCCGTGTTTACTGGTTCATCAGGAGAAGCATCATGGCTGCAACCATCAACAGCAACATCAACTCGCTCACGGCACAGCGCCAACTCGGCGTCAGCCAGAATGCGCTCAGCACATCCATCACCCGCTTGTCTTCCGGTCTGCGCATCAACAGCGCCAAGGATGACGCTGCCGGCTTGGCCATTTCCGAGCGTTTCACGGGGCAAATCCGCGGCTTGAACCAAGCCGTTCGCAATGCCAACGACGGCATTTCGTTGGCTCAAACGGCTGAAGGCGCCATGAAGGCCGCTGGCGACATCCTGCAACGGGTTCGCGAACTGGCGGTTCAGTCGGCCAACGCCACCAACAGTGCCAGTGACCGTCAAGCCCTGAACCAAGAAGTTTCTCAGTTGGTGGGTGAACTGGACCGCATCTCCCAGTCCACCGAATTCAACGGCCAGAAGATTCTGGACGGCACCTTCGGCACCGCCAAGTACCAAGTGGGTGCCAACGCCAACCAGACCATTGTGGCCACCACGGCCAACATGCGCACCAACGTGTACGGCAACAACCAGGCCACGGGCACGGGTGCCGATGCACAGGCCGCAGCCGCAGCCGCCCCCACCACCAACGGTGTGGTGGCCGGTACGCTGGCCGTGGCAGGCTCCTTGGGCTCCAAGAACATCTCCGTGTCCATCGACGAGACGTCCAAGGCCACGGCCGACAAGATCAACCTGGAAACCACCAACACCGGCGTGACGGCCTCGGCTCGCACCAATGTGCAGCTGGACTTCACTGCAACGGGCGGGTACAGCATCGAGCTGCTGGCCGACAACTCCACCGCTGAATCGGTCAGCTTCTCCCTGACCGCCACCACGGGTGCAGACGCGTTGTCGGCCGCCGTCCAGGCGATCAACGACAAGTCGTCCAAGACCGGCATCACGGCCGAGTTGAATTCATCCAACTCGGGCATCATCCTGACCAACACCTCCGGCAACAACATCGTGGTGGGCAAGGCAGCCACCACGGCCAACGGTGGCACGGTCAACGTCCAGAAGATGACGGCAGACACCAACGGTGCGCTCAGCACCGCCGGCACGTCCCGCGCCATTTCCGGGGCGACCGCCGCTTCTGCTGCGTACATCGTGTCTTCCGGCTACCTGACGCTGGACTCTGAAAAGTCCTTCAGCGTGGTGAGCACCACCACCACCGCCCTGGGCACCGCAGGCGCCACCACCGGCTCTTCCTTGAAGAAGGTGTCCGAGCTGGACATCACGACCTTCACCAAGGCCACCGACGCCCTCAAGACGGTGGATTCGGCCTTGAAGTTCATCAGCGGTGAACGCGCCAAGCTGGGCGCTTTGCAGTCACGCTTCGAAACCACTGTGGCCAACTTGCAGGTGTCTGCTGAGAACATGTCTGCAGCCCGCAGCCGGATTCAAGACGCCGACTTCGCCTCGGAAACCGCCAACCTGAGCCGCGCCCAAATCCTGCAGCAAGCAGGCACGGCCATGGTGGCCCAGGCCAACCAGCTGCCGCAAGGTGTGCTGGCCCTGCTGCGGTAAACACTGCACCTCTGGACGTCATCGTCCACAAGGAGTGAGCGGCAGCAGGTTAACCTGCTGCCGCTTTTTGCCATTTCTGAGGAAAAACAGGCATGGGTTCAGGGCTAATTTGAAGCACCATCAGCCCGGCCCACAACCATAATGCGCATTGCGTTCCTGTTGACGCAACCAAGGAGTTTGCTATGGCCACCATCACGTCACAAGGCATCGGCAGCGGGCTGGATGTCCAATCCCTCGTGAAGCAGTTGGTCGCGCTGGAGCAAAGGCCACTGACCAGACTGCAAACCGACAAAGCGGTCATCAACACCAAGATTTCGGCTTTTGGACAAATCAAATCGCTCGTTTCCGCGCTGTCCACAGCAACAGGCACGCTCAACAGCCTGACCACTTGGAATTCGGTGTCAGCCACATCCTCCAACACCGCAGCGGTCACCGCGTCGGCGGTGGGAGGAACATCCTCCAATGCATTCACCTTCCAGGTGACCGGACTGGCCAAAGCCCAAAGTTATGCATCCGCCGCCCTCCCCCTGCCTGCGGGAACACCCTTGGGCGCGGGAACGCTGCACATCACCATGACCGGCGCGGCCACACCGGTGGATGTGGCCGTGTTGGCCACCGATTCTGTTTCCGATATCGCCAGCAAAATCAATGGCTCGGGGGCGGGCGTCACCGCAGCCGTGCTGAACGACGCCAGTGGCGAGCGACTTTTGCTGCGCTCCAAAACGACGGGCGTGGCCAATGGATTCACCGTCAGCGTGACCGACAACGATGGCAACCACACCGATGCCGCAGGGCTGTCGCGCCTGGTCAACAGCGCATCCACCGTGGCCGCGCAAGACGCCACCGCCACCGTCAATGGCAGCATTTCCGTTACATCGTCCACCAACACGTTCAGCAACGTGGTGTCTGGGGTGACGCTCACGGCCAAAGAGGTGATGACCACGGCCGCCGACATCACCGTGAGCGCCAACCGCGGCGCCATTACCGGTGCCGTTGACAGCTTTGTCAAAGCCTACAACGACTTGAACGCCATGCTTCAAGAGTTGACCAAGTACGACGCAGGCACCAAACAAGCGGGATTACTGCAAGGCGACAGTACCGCCGTGAGCCTGCAGAGCGCCCTCCGGGGAATGCTTCAATCGTCCTCCACCGGCTCTGCATACGCCAGACTGGCCGACGTGGGCATCAGTGCAGAACTGGGCGGCAATTTGGTGGTTGACAAGACCAAACTGTCGGCAGCGCTGGACAACGGCACCGAAGTGAAAAAGCTATTCACCACCGACAACCACAACACAGCAACCAATGGGTTTGCGCTGAAATTCAAGAAGTTTGCCGATGGCCTGTTGGCAACCGACGGATTTTTCAGCAACAAGGATGCGTCGTTCAAACGCTCACTGGATTCAAACACCAAGGAGCAGGCTCGCGTCAATGACAAAATTGCGCGTGTCACTGCGGCCCTCAACCGCCGCTACAACGCACTGGACACCCAAATGTCCAACATGAATGCACTGAACAACTATGTGAGCCAACAAGTGACCAAATGGAACAAGGCGTGACCCATCCACGGATGGGAGATGCACTCAAACCGTTTTTTCTTTTGCATTGCGGGCTTGATTTGACATGACAAATGCCGATAAAGAATACAGAGAACAAAGGAGTTCAACTGTGTTCACCCCCATCAGCACCCGGTCGGTCAACGCCTATCGCCGCCAAAGCGTCGAGTCTGACGTCTCGGTCGCCAATCCTCACCGCTTGGTTGAAATGTTGTTCGAAGGCGCGATTGTCAGCATCGGCGCTGCGCGTCACGCCCTGGAGCGCGGAGACATCAAAGCCAAGTGCGAAAGCATCATCAAGGCCGTGCGAATTATTGAAGAAGGCCTCAAGAGCAACCTCAATCTGTCCGAAGGTGGTGAGTTGGCAGCCAACTTGGACAAGATTTACGACTACTGCGTTTTGCAGTTGACTCAGGCCAATGTGCACAACGACGTTGCTGCCCTGGAAGAAGTGAGCAAACTCCTGGGTGTTGTGTCTGACGGCTGGAAAAACATGAACACGGCGACGGCCAACGCACAGGAGATGGGTCATGCTTGACGACCGAAACCAAGTGGCGACTGCCGCGCAGCAACTGGGACTGATCGACTATTACAAAGCCATTGAAGGTGCCAGCCGCCAAATGCTGGAGGCTGCACAAATGGAAGATTGGGATGCCGTGGTTCGCCTGGAAGGCGTGTGCGCCGTGCTGATTGAACAATTGCGCTCCGAATCCCGCAAACAAGACCTGCCCACCGAAGCCCGCGCCGAGAAACAACGGATCATGCTGAGCATCCTCCGGCACGATGCCGAGATCCGACAACTGGCCGAACCCTGGTTGGCCGACATCGACCACATGCTGGGTGGCACACACTCCCATCAGCTTCATTGAAGCCTGATGACACCATGAAAAAAGGGGCGAAAGCCCCTTTTTTCATAGCAACAACCCTATATAAATAAAGCGCTAGACGGGTTTTTTACCCATCAAACCTGCATGTTCATGATGTCGGAATAGGCCTGAACCATGCGGTTACGCACCGTCAGTGCGGTCTGAAAGCCAACTTGCGCCTTCTGCATGGCCACCATGGTTTCTTCCAGGCTGGCCCCAGGAGCGCCTACCTGCACTTGGTTTTGCAACTCTGAAGCCTTGTTCTGCGCAGTGCTGACAGCCGTCAGCGCATTCTTGAAAGCCGTGGAGAACGTCGCCTCGGTTTTTCCGGCCGCCGTCGCAGCCTGGGCCTGACTGGTGGCCAACACCTTGGCATTGGGCGCGGCAGAGGCAATGCCGGGGTTGAGCAGGCGTTGCGCGGCCAACTGTGCCAGCGCCTGGCTTTGCAGTGATTGGATGCGGTTCATGTTGGGGGTCCTGCCAAACGGAGATCGGGCTGGAATCGTACGGCGCATGCCCCTCCAGCTTGAATTCAATGAAGCGCACAAAAACCCGGCTTTTCGCGCTTTAGTGGCCTGAGGTGGTGCAGACAATGCAGGCATTCGGGGGTGTTGCCCCTGCAATGTTCACAAACACCGTTTCCATCATGAGCACCGCTGTCGCCGAAATTGATGTCCAGCCCGCGCCCCCCCGCAATGCGTTGGCTGAGGGGTTTGCTCGCATGAGCAATGGTCAGAAGCTGCGCGCCTTGGCGGGTGTCGTTGCATTGCTGGCCATCGTGATCGGGGCCGTCTTCATGGGTCGGCAACCCGATTGGCGGGTGCTGTTCGCCAACCTCAACGACAAAGACGGCGGCGCGATCGTGGCCCAGTTGGCCACCATGAACGTGCCCTACAAATACACCGAGGGTGGCGGCGCCATCATGGTGCCCGCTGATCGCGTGCACGACACCCGCTTGCGCCTGGCTCAACAAGGCCTGCCCAAAGGGTCGGTGGGTGGTTTTGAAATGCTGGAAGCCAACCGCTTTGGCATGACGCAGTTCCAGGAGCGACTGACCTTTCAGCGGGGGCTGGAAGGTGAGCTGACACGATCCATTCAGTCGATTGGGGCGGTGCAGTCGGCACGCATCCACCTGGCGCTGCCCAACCAGAACGGCTTCTATCGCGAACAGCAAAAACCCTCGGCCTCGGTGTTGGTCACCCTGCATCCCGGTCGCACGCTGGACAAAGCGCAGGTGGCAGGCATCGTCCACTTGGTGGCATCCAGTGTGCCGGAAATGACCACCAAATCGGTCAGCGTGGTGGACGACGCGGGCAACCTGCTGTCCAACCCGCCTGACGGTCAGCCCTTGGGCGCGGACACACAACAACTTCAATACGTGCAAAAACTGGAAGAAAGCTACACCAAGCGTGTGGTGGACATCCTGGAGCCGCTGCTCGGACGCAACAACGTGCGAGCCCAGGTGACGGCCGATGTGGATTTTTCGCAGTCGGAACAAACCTCCGAACAGCACGGAGCCAACCAAAATGGGGCACCCATGGCCATCCGCAGCCAGCAATCGGTGGAGGACTCATCCGACCGCAATGGCACGGCCGCAGGCGTGCCCGGGGCCACCAGCAACATTCCACCCGGTGCGTCCGCAGCGCCCATCAACGGTCAAGCGGTCACCCCGGGAGTGACCGGCCCCAACGGAACCAGCGCCAGCAACAGTGCCTCAAACACCCGCCGCGAATCGGTGGTCAACTACGAAGTGGACAAAACGGTGCGTGTGATCAAGGGTGCCACGGGCTCGGTGCGCCGCCTGACCGCAGCCGTGGTCATCAACCACCGCATGGTGATGGACCCCAAGACCGGCAAAGAAACGGCCCAAGCCTTGCCACCGGAGCAGATCGAACAAATGACCGCACTGGTCCGCGAAGCCATCGGGTTCAACAAGGATCGCGGCGACTCCGTCAACCTGATGAACGCTCCCTTCACGATCGAGAAATCCGAAGTGGCAGACATCCCCATCTGGAAGCAACCCGACACCATTGAACTGGCGCGCTCCCTGGCATGGCCCGTTGGCGCGGTTGTTCTGGGCATCGTCGTCCTGCTAGGATTGGTGCGGCCGAGCATGAAGGCCATCACCGCCCCACCGGCCCCGCCGGAGAAGGCGCTGGCCAATGTGCAGCAACTCGAAACCGTAGTGGGCGGCGGTGGCCAAGAACGGGCCGAACTGCTGCCCGGTCTCGCTGGCCCTGAAAATGTCGGCGAACAGCCGCCGTCCGAGCATCAGTTGCGACTGGAAGATGCCCGACGCCTGGCCCGCGAAAATCCGGTGGCCGTGGCCAACATCGTCAAGACCTGGGTCAACGGCGAAGCCCCTGCCTGAACAACATGACACAAGAGGTGTAACGTGGAAGACGATGGCGTTCAAAACGCAGCCATATTCCTGATGTCCCTGGGCGAGGAAGAGGCTGCCGAAGTCTTCAAACACCTGTCACCCAAAGAAGTGCAAAAGTTGGGCGAGACCATCGCCCGCACCCGAGGCATCACCCACGAGAAAGTGGAAGAGGTCATCGAAAAGTTCACCGGCGAGGCCAAGTCCCAAAGCCTGCTGGTGACCGACACCGACAACTACGTTCGCTCGGTGCTCAAGCGTGCCTTGGGGGACGACAAGGCCTCGCTGCTGATCGACCGGATCTTGCAAGGCGGTGACGTCTCCGGCATTGAAAGCCTGAAGTGGATGGACCCGCTGTCCGTGGCCGAACTGCTGCGCAACGAGCACCCGCAGATTCTGGCAGCCATCCTGGTGCACCTGGACTTCGACCAGACCGCAGGCATTCTGAAGAACTTCACCGAGCGCATGCGCAATGAGGTGATGCTGCGCATTGCCACGCTGGAAGGCATTCAGCCCATGGCACTGAAAGACCTCAACGAAGTGCTCTACAAGGTGCTGGCGGGTGGTGACAAGATTCGCAAAACCTCCCTCGGCGGCGTCAAGACGGCAGCCGAAATCATCAACCTCATGGGCAGTGCGGTCGAAACCGGCGTCATCGAGTCCATCCGCGAGCACGATCCCGATCTGGCCCAGAAGATCATGGACAAGATGTTCACCTTCGAAGACTTGCTCAAGCTCGACGACAAGTCCATTCAGATGGTGCTCAAGGAAGTGGCCTCCGAAACCCTGGTCATTTCGCTCAAAGGTTCGTCTCAGGAGCTGCGCGAAAAAATCCTCTCCAACATGTCTTCGCGTGCCGCAGAAAGCATGCGGGAGGACCTGGAATCCCGCGGTCCCGTGCGTCTGTCCGAAGTGGAAGCCCAACAGAAGGAAATCCTCAAGATTGTCCGGCGTCTGACCGACGAAGGTCAGATCGTGGTCGGCGGAGGCGGAGATGACGCATTCGTCTAAGTCGGCGTACTCACGCTTCATCCCCAGCGAGGAAATCGATGCGGTCTCCACATGGCGCTTTGCCAATGTGGATGGCACCCCTCACCCCGATGAGGTGAAGGCCCTCGAACCTCAAGGACCCACGCCGGAGGAGATTGAGGCCATGGTTGAGGCCGCGCGTGCTCAAGGCCTCGAACAGGGGTACGCGGAAGGACATGCCGCGGGCGTCGCAGAAACCCGGGCCAACCTGGAATCACCCTTGGCAGAGGCCAAAGCCGACTGGTTGCAGCGATTCGATTCGCTCTTGACAACGCTGGACCAGCAAATCTCCAACACCCACGAAGCCATGGCCCAGTCGGTGCTGGAGATGGCCTGTGAACTGGCCCGGCAGGTGCTGCGCCAGGAACTCTCGACCGACAGCACGTCGCTGGTGCCTGTGGTGCAAGAAGCGTTGGGACAGCTGACTGGCGACGCCAAACCGGTGTCCATTCGGCTGCACCCCGATGACCTGGCCTCCATCGAGTCGGTCTGGGATGCTGCCCCCCCTGCCGAACGCCCCACCCTGGTCCCCGATCCCAGCATCACGCCCGGAGGCTGCCTGATGCAAGCCCCTGGCAGCGGCATTGATGCCACCCTTGAAAAGCGCTGGCTGCGGACGATTGCCAATCTGGGGCAGTCCACCCCCTGGGAGCCCGATCATGAAAACCGCTGAGTTGGGAGATCACTGGCAGACATTTCTTGCTGAAGCCAAGGCGAGAACCCAGTTGCCCGCCCCCCTGGAGGCGCGCGGCCAACTCACACGCCTGGCAGGCTTGGTGCTGGAAGCCTCTGGACTCCGTGCCCCCGTGGGAAGTCAATGCCTGATCGACGCAGGACAAGGCGACACCGTTTTGGCCGAAATTGTGGGTTTTTCCGGGAACAAGGCCTATTTGATGCCAGCAGGTGACGTGCATGGACTGACACCTGGCGCCATCATCACCCCAGTCCCCCCCTATCGGCCCAAACCCAGACTGGGGCAGCCAAGTCGCCCCATCAATCCGCACGAAAAAGGGGTGCTTCGGCTCCCGTTTGGCGACGGTTTGCTGGGTCGGGTGGTGGACGCACACGGCACCCCCCTGGACAACCAGGGTGAACTGACGCGGGTCGACATGGAGGCCTTGGAGCGGGTTCCACTGAACGCCATGGAGCGCGAGCCCATCCGCACCACCCTGGACACTGGGGTGCGCTGCATCAACAGCCTGTTGACCGTGGGCCGAGGTCAGCGGCTGGGCCTGTTTGCCGGTTCGGGCGTGGGCAAGAGTGTGCTGCTGGGCATGATGGCGCGCTACACCCAGGCCGACGTGATCGTGGTGGGTCTCATTGGCGAGCGGGGCCGCGAGGTGAAAGAGTTCATCGAAGACATCCTGGGTGCAGAGGGCCGACAGCGCTCTGTGGTGGTGGCCGCCCCTGCCGATGCCCCCCCCCTGGTGCGCATGCAAGGTGCCACCTATGCCACGGCCGTGGCCGAGCATTTCCGGGATCGAGGCCAGCATGTGCTGCTGCTGATGGACTCACTCACCCGCTATGCCATGGCCCAACGCGAAATTGCATTGGCCATTGGAGAACCGCCGGCCACCAAGGGTTACCCGCCGTCGTGCTTCGCCAAGCTTCCGGGCTTGGTGGAGCGCAGTGGCAATGGGCTCAATGGCGTGGGCTCCATCACGGCGTTCTACACCGTGCTCTCCGAGGGGGACGACCAGCAAGACCCCATTGCCGACGCAGCCCGGGCCATCCTTGACGGCCACATCGTGCTGTCACGGACACTGGCCGAGTCGGGGCACTACCCGGCCATTGACGTCGAGCAATCAGCGTCTCGGGTCATGCACAACGTGGTGGGGCCGCAGCATTGGGAAATGTCTAGGCGGTTCAAAGCCCTCTATTCCCGCTATCAAAAGACCCGCGACTTGATACAACTTGGGGTGTATGTACAAGGCAGTGACCCCGAAACCGACCGAGCCATCCAGCTCCATCCTGGCATGCAGAAATTCCTCACTCAGGACATGCTGGAAGCAGCACCCTTGGGGCAATGCATGTCCCAACTTCAGCAGCTGCTGGCTGAGCCTGCACCGGGACGCGGCTGAGTCCTCGATTGACGGGAGCTCACCATGGCCGTGAACCTCAAAAGCATGCAACTGGTGGTTGACCTGGCCACCCGGCGACGCGATCACGCCGGGACCCAGTTGGCGGCTGCGCTGCAGGCCCTGGAACACGCCAAAGCCCAGTTGACCCAATTGGTGGACTACACCGAAGAGGGTCAAAACAAGTGGCAGGCACGGAGTGCGCAAGGGGTGAGTGGCGTGTTGGTTCAACACCAGCGGGCCTTCTCACAAAAGCTGCAGGAAGCCATCGATTTTCAACACCAGGTGATCCGCCAGAAGCAAGCCACCGTGGCCTCTGCACAAGGCAATCTTCAGCAAGCCGAACGGGAGCTGGCAACCCTGAAAAAAGTGGTGGAGCGGGCCCTGCAAACCCAGGAAGCCACAGCCCGCAAGCGAGAACAGAAGCAAGTGGATGAAATGGCCATGTCCATGCTGGCCCACCAGCGCCGATTGGCCGAACAGGAGTGAAACCATGACCCCCGTGACATCACATGCCACCCAACAAGGTTCTGTGGGCAGCGCCACTCGCGCCACAACAGGCAAGCCGCAAGGTCAGTTCAAGGCCGGCATGGCCAACAGCTTTGCAGCACTGATGCTTCAGGCAGACGAACAGCCAAACGACACCTTCGATCTGTCGGGAAGCACCCCAAGCGCCAAAAAGAAACCAGGCGAACCCGAGACAGCCGCATCTGGAGCGGATCCAGCCTGGGCAGCGCCCTCGTACCCATTGGCGGAGTTCATGCAGCGGTCCGGACAACCCCAGGCCAACGCCACGTTGTCCAATGCCGATTCAGATGCAGGTCGCCCAACAACACACACTCGACACTGGGGACACGAAGCAGACACGATCGATCCAGGTTTTCCATTGAAAGCAGGAACAGAAGTCTCCCTGAGCGCGTCTGTTGGAGAGTCATCTCTCTCGAACGCCACGCCTGGGTCAAACCTGTCGGCAAACAACCAGTCGCCGAAGAACGGCCTGCTTTTTGACAAAGCCTCTGCCGAAATCACCTCCACCACAGGAACAGTGAACGGCAGCACTCCCCTCTCAAATGGCGCCCCAAACTCGCCACCACCTGATGTCACTCTGGCGATGCCATCCGTCGAAAATGTTCGCCCATTGGAAAGCGGTCGAATCATGCCCACGGTCGGACAAGGGGATGTCAGCTCTTCGGCGTCGCTGAACAACTCGAAGGACTTGACGGCAGGGCAGCTTGCTGAAGGACGGCCGTCAGACACATCCGCGGCAGCGCCAAGCACCGCCGGAACCAACAGGGCTCGACTGCAGGGCTGGCGCGCAGGCGCGGCCCTGTCTGGGCACGTCAGTACCGTCAAGCTTGCCACTGCAACACCCCATCTGGGCAACAGCGCTTCAGCACAGTCCTCGGCACCCAGCACCTCGCTCACGGCGGGCATTCAGCAAGTGGCGGCAGAGATGCTGTCGCAAGGTCGCACAGGCAATGTGCCATCGGCCACCCCCATCACAGAAGCAAACACGGCCATCACTGGCACCCCCTCCACACAAGAAGCAAGTTCCAACCAAAGCTCATCTGATCAACAGCCTGGAGGGCAGCCATCGGGCCAAGAGATCATGGATGCGCAGTTCCAGCAGCCTTCGTCTGCCGCCACTGATGTGCAAGAACCTGGGAACACGGCTTCATTTTCCGAGGTGATGAGCCAGCTCACCGATCAAGTGAATACCCTGATCACCCAAGGCACCCAGACCGCAACCCTCACCGTCGATGCCGATGGAGCCAACCCGGTGAACATCCACGTCACCATGGACGATGGCATGGTGAACGTGACCTTCGGAGCAATGGACACCTCCACCCTGGACGCCCTGAAATCCCAGGCCGAGAACACATTGAAACCGATGCTTGAAACACAAGGGATGACACTGAACCAGGTGTCCGTTGAAGCCCAAGCAAACGCGGGCAGCATGGGAGGATCAGGCGCACAAACCGGATCCGGCCACGCCAGTGGCCACCGCCCCCCTCCTGGCTCCAGCATCGGCAAAACATCCACCTCCGGTGAGCCCCCCCCTCGGACGGCTCCCCACACCCCCCTTCCATCGAAGGGGCGCCTGGACTTGTTCGCCTGAACATTGACTTTCAGCCAAAGTGGGCTGTCTTTTTCCGTCTGATCAGATCATTGAAGGACAGCAGTCAGCCAATAATCAGCGCATCTGTCATCTGACTCACAGGGCCACACCATGTCAGCCAAACCTGCCGAAGAAGGGGCCGTCGCCGAAAAGCCCAAAAGCAAAAAACTGCTGATCATCATCGTTGCAGCGGTTTTGCTCGTGGTGATCATTGGTGGGGGTGTTGCCTTTTTCCTGATGAAAAAGAAGAGTCATGACGAGGAGGCTGCCGCTGGAGACGAGGCCGCCGCGCCCAAGGTCGTGCACAAAGCCAAAACGCCAGACCCCAAAGCCCCGCCGGTCTATCTGCCGCTGGACAACATGGTCGTGAATCTGGCTGACCCCGGTGGTGGCAGATTTGTACAGTTGGGCATCACCCTTCAACTGGACGAACAGAAAACGGCAGACACGGTCAAGCAATACATGCCCAGCGTCCGCAATGCTGTTCTGCTGGCCGCTTCGCAACGCACGGCCGACGAGCTCCTGGCCCCGGAGGGGAAGGAAAAGCTGGTCCGAGCCATCACCCGACTGGTTTCAGAACAGTTGGGTTACGAGGTGGATGACGAGGACGAACCAGACACCCCGGCCAAGAAAAAGAAGAAAAAGGTTCAAACACCACTGCCCGTGCTCGCAGTGCTGTTCACCAGTTTCATCGTTCAATGACCCCAAGGGGGACGCACCATGAGTGAATCCTACCTGTCACAGGAAGAGATTGACGCCCTTCTGGAAGGTGTCACGGGTGAGAGTCAGAAGCTCGCCAAAGAAGACGAACCCACCGACGGCATACGTGACTACAACCTGTCCAGCCAGGAACGCATTGTTCGGGGCCGGATGCCGACGATGGAAATCGTCAACGAGCGTTTTGCTCGCAACTTGCGCGTGGGGTTGTTCAACTTCATCCGCCGCAGCCCCGAGATTTCGGTCGGTGCCGTGAGCGTGCAAAAGTACAGCGCCTTCCTGCGCGAACTGGTGGTGCCCACCAACTTCAACATCATGGCGGTCAAGCCCCTGCGGGGCAATGGCCTGATTGTTTGCGAGCCCACGCTCCTGTTCGGGGTCATCGACAGCCTGTTCGGAGGAACGGGCAAGTTCCACACCCGGATTGAGGGCCGAGACTTTTCACCCACCGAGCAGCGGGTCATCAACCGGTTGGTGGACGTGGCCTCGGAAGAGTACGCCAAGGCGTGGAAAGGGGTCTATCCGATTGAGCTGGTTTACCAACGATCGGAAATGCAGCCTCAATTCGCCACCATCGCCACCCCCAGCGAGATTGTGGTCTCGTCCACCTTCACGCTGGAAATCGGTGATCTCACCGGCTCATTGCATGTGTGCATCCCTTATTCCACGCTGGAACCCATCCGGGACGTGCTGTATTCAGCCGTTCAGGGCGATGCGATTGAAGTGGACAAACGTTGGGTGAAGGTGCTGGGCCACGAAATTCAAGCCGCCGAAGTTCAGCTGGTGGCTGAGCTGGCCCGTGCCGACGCCACCATTGAGCAACTGCTGGCCATGAAGGTTGGCGATTTCATCGAACTGGACCGCAAACCCATCATCCAGGCCAAAGTCGACGGCGTGCCCGTGTTCGAGTGCCAGTACGGCACCCACAAAGGGAAATACGCCCTCAAGGTGGAGCGAAACCTGCGCTCAAGCACATTGAACTGGATCGGAGACCAATATGACAACTGACACCCCAATGGACCCCAGTGCCGAACAGGCCATGGCCGACGAGTGGGCGCAGGCGCTGGAAGAACAAACACACGCCTCGTCGGGTGGCAGCGGAGCCCCCGCCTTTGACGCGGTGGATGATGCGTTTGCATCGGCCAGCCGTCCGGCCGCCAACAATGACATCAACATGGTGCTGGACATTCCAGTTCAGCTGTCGGTGGAGTTGGGACGAACCAAAGTACCCATCAAGTACATCCTCCAACTGGGACAAGGCTCTGTGGTGGAACTGGACGCCCTGGCCGGCGAACCCATGGACGTGTTGGTCAATGGCTACTTGATTGCACAAGGCGAAGTGGTGGTGGTGAACGACAAATTCGGTATTCGACTGACCGACATCGTGACCCCCTCCGAACGGCTCAAGCGCCTGAGCAAAGGGTGACCCCGATGTCATGGACCCAAGCTTGGCCCGCGCTGGCCTTGCTGCTGGCCGTCGTCCTCCTGCCAGGGTTGGTCCGTCTCGCCAAAACCCGTGGCTGGATCCGCGGGGTTCCACCTCATCAGGTGGCCACCGTGGTGTCTGTTTCTCCCATCAGCCCCAATCAGAGGGTGGTGACCCTGGAAGTCAAACATGGAGAGCACCATCGGATGCTCCTGCTTGGAGTCACGGCACAATCGGTCTGTGTACTCGATTCATGGACGCCCCCTTCGCAGCCCCCGGAACGCCTCTCAGGAGCTTCTGTTGAGCCGTGATCCCCGACAAGCCTGGTGCAGAGTTTTTCTGCTGTTGGCGGTAACCCTCGGTCCTTCATGGGCCTGGGCGCAGACTGGTGGGCAATTGCCCCTTGTCATTGGTCAAGGGGCATCGGGCACCAGCTATTCCGTTCCCATTCAGACGCTGCTGTTCTTCACGGCGTTGTCGTTCCTGCCCGCGATCGTGCTGATGATGACGGGATTCACCCGGATCGTCATTGTGCTGGGGTTGATGCGACAAGCCCTGGGCACACAGTCAGCCCCTCCCAACCAGGTCATCATTGGGTTGTCTCTGTTTTTGACGTTTTTCGTCATGAGCCCCACCCTGGACAAGGTGTACCGCGACGCTTACGTGCCGTACACAGAGAATCGCCTGACGTTCGAGCAAGCCACCGAGGCGGCACAGGCCCCAGTCCGCTCGTTCATGCTGAAACAAACCCGCCAGTCGGACTTTGAACTCTTCGCTCGACTGGCCAAACTCGATGCCAAGGAAACACCCGAAACCGCCCCTTTGCGGGTGCTGATTCCAGCCTTTGCCACCAGCGAACTGAAAACGGCATTCCAGATCGGGTTTCTGGTGTTCATTCCGTTCCTGGTCATTGACATGGTGGTCGCCAGCGTCTTGATGTCCTTGGGCATGATGATGCTCTCACCTGTTCTGGTGGCGCTGCCCTTCAAGCTGATGCTGTTTGTTTTGGCCGATGGCTGGAACCTGTTGCTCGGCTCATTGGCCGCCAGCTTTGTCAACTGAGGGAACAGAACATGGATGCACAAACCGTTCTGACACTGGCCCAAAACGCGCTGTTTCTGCTGCTGATGGTGTCGTCCCCGGTGTTGGCGGTGGTACTCGTGGTGGGACTGGCCGTCAGCCTGTTTCAAGCCATCACGCAGATCCATGAGGCCACGCTGTCCTTTGTGCCCAAACTCATTGCAGCCATCGTCGTCTTCACCATCGCGGGTCCTTGGATGCTGGCCACCATGGTTGATTTCATCCGCCGTACCCTGCTGTCCATCCCGACATTTGCGGCTTGATCTGCAACGCACGTCATGATCGGATTCACCGAAGCTCAGATCATGGCGTGGGTCACACCTGTTTTTTGGCCATTCCTGCGAATTCTTGCCCTGTTCAGCTCGGCTCCCGTGCTGTCAGCACGGTCATTTCCCGTTCGGAGTCGGGTGGCGTTGGCGTTCTTCATTGCCTTGTGCGCCCAAGCCGGACTTCAAGATCAGCCCCTGATTTCGCTGAATGACCGGACGGCCATGGCTGTTGCTGTGCAACAGGTCGGCATTGGGCTGGCCTTGGGCCTGGCCACTCGCATCGTGTTCTCATCCGTCGAAATGGCGGGGGAAGTGATCGGCTTGCAAATGGGGTTGAACTTTGCCGGCTTTTTTGACCCTGCCACCAGCAGCCAATCCAGTGCCATTGGCCGATTTTTCGGCAACATCACCATGCTGCTGTTTGTGGTGCTCAACGGTCACTTGTTGCTGATCCAAACCATCGTGACCAGTTTCCACACCTTTCCGATCGGGCAAAGCCCACTCCACATCATGTCCCAGTTCAAATTGCACGAGCTGGGAGCCATCATCTTCAGTCAAGGTTTGTTGATTGCATTGCCGTTGATTGGCGTTTTGCTTTTTGTGAACGCTGTTCTGGGTGTGCTGTCCCGGGTCGCTCCACAAATGAACGCATTTGCCATCGGGTTCCCCTTGACGCTGTCGGCGGGTCTTTTGGGCTTGGCAGGTACGCTTTCCCTGCTGGAACAACCCCTGGTCAAGTTGATGGCACAACTCGCCGACATCTTTGGTGGGCATTGACTCCCTCCACCTCAAATGAGCGAATGCCGGATTGCATAAGCGGTCAGTTCGGCGTTGTTTGACAACCCCAACTTCTGAAGCACCCGAGCCCGATACACGCTCACGGTTTTGGGGCTGAGCATCAACTCGTCGGCAATCTCCGACAGGCGATGACCCGCCGCCATTTTTTGCAGCGTCTGAAGCTCTCTTTCCGACAAGCTGACATGAGGCGCCTCCGCCTCGGGCGACAACAAGCTGTCCACCAACTTCTGAGCGACCTCCTGAGTGACGTACTTGCGTCCTTGCATGAGCGTACGGATGGCGGCAACCAATTCCGCGGGCTCCACCGACTTGTTCAGGTACCCCATTGCGCCAGCCTTGAGGCAACGGATGGCGTATTGGTCTTCCGGATACATCGACACCACCAAGGTCTTGATGGCCGAGCCTTCGTCTTTCAAGGTTGAAAGGACCTCCAGCCCCCCCCGGCCAGGCATGTTCAGGTCCAGCACCAGGACATCGCAAGACACCTCCCGAAGAACTTGACGCAACTCCGGATAGCTCCCCACCTCACCCACGACACGCAGGTCTACCGCCTCGGAAATTGCGTCTTTGATGCCACGGCGAACCATGGCATGGTCATCACAGACCACCACGTTGATCATCAATCAGCTCCGCCATGTCATTGAATTTCTCAGTATCCAACGGTACCGAAAGGATCACGGAAACACCTCGCTCTGAAGAGCTCACATCCAGCCACCCTCCCACCGATTGCGCCCGCTCCCGCAAGCCGAGAATCCCGAACGAAGTGGCCTTGCTCAACGCTTTGGGCGCAAGTCCTACGCCGTTGTCAGACACTTCCACGGTCAACATGCCTTCCTGATCGCTCACATCCACGACAACCCTGGACGCCTGAGCGTGTTTGACCACATTCGTCAAAGACTCTCGCACCACACTGAATGCCACCGTTTGCACTTCCGCCGACAGGTCCAGTGATTCATTGCAGCAACGCAATACAACCTCGGCACCTGTGCGCTTTTGAAACGTGCTCACCAGCCACTGCAACGCGGGAACCAGTCCCTCATCCAAAATGGCCGGGCGCAAGTTGAGCATGATGCGCTGACTGGCATCCAGCGCTTGTTGCAACGTGGAGACAGCTTGTGCAACCCGCTCCTTGACGTCAGGATCGGTGGTCCGCCTGGAAATCCACGCCAGATCGAACTTGACAGCGGCCAAGGCCCCACCAATGTCATCGTGTATTTCCCGTGAGACTGCTGCGCGCTCTTCATCGACTTTGGCGTGCAACTGCTGGGTCAGCCTCAGCAACTGATTGCGCGACACCTCCAATGCGGCATCAGCCTGCATTCGGGCCTGCCGAGCCTCCCACAGCTCCAGAAGCTTGGAAACCACATACCCCAAGCGAGGAAAATCCTCGGCATACACACACTCACTCACCCCACTGCGCATCGCGTCAATGGAAGCCACCTCTGCAACGTCTTCATCCAACAACACCACAAAAGGCACTGCATCATCGCGATGGTCCAGCAGATTCCATGCGTCAATGCCCGTGGCCCCCCGCAGATGGTAGTCAGCGAGTTGGACGTCGTGCGGCTGCTCCATCACAGCCCGCACAAAAGTGTCCAGCGAGTCAAACACCGACAGGTCAACACTGTCGAACTCCCTCAGGAGCACGGCCTCGACAGTGTCGTATGCTCGCACGCCTCCTGCAAGATAAAGTGCACGGAGAGTGCGGCTCATGTGGTTTTCCAACGCCGGTCAGTTGACCGCCGGATTGACGGCCACAAAATTTCAAGCATGATCGGCATCAACAGAGACCACCCAAAAGTTCTATAAACTGCCTGAGCAGTGGAGTTTCAGCATTTTTCGAAAATTGTAGTGGTGCCTTTTTCCTGCAACAAGCGTCCTCACAACCCAGGCCACGATCCAACGAGACATGCCGCACTCACAACCGACAATCAATTTGCCGATGTCGACCGTGGCCGATCTGCAGGACTCTCTGCTCATTGCCATGAACGATCTTCAACGACTTGGAGGGCTGTTGGACCATGCGACGGAGAATCTCATGGATCGGTTCAGTTCAGCGAACACAGCACTGGCGCACATGGGTCATGGCGGATCATCCGAGCTGCCCGCCATTCGGCAAGCGCTCCAGCAGGCTGTCACCGAACTTCAGTTTCACGACATGGCATCTCAACTGCTGGTGCATACCGACAAGATCCTCAAGGCCTGCGCATACAAACTCGCAGAGGAAGCCATGGGAGTCGATGAAGACGAAGCCCCTGGAGTGCAAATTGATGTACAACCCCCACGCCCCAATCCAGTCACTCAGAGCGAGATGGACGCAGGATCTGTGGAACTCTTCTGAACCTGCTCACCTAACCATCTAGACCTTTCGGGGTGAACTTCATGCCTTCTATCCTTGCCGTGGACGACTCGGCTTCCATGCGGAAAATGGTTTCCTTCACCCTCACAGGTGCGGGCTACCAAGTCACCGAAGCCGTGGATGGGCAAGACGCTTTGGAAAAAGCTCAAAGCCAGACTTTCGACCTCGTCCTGACCGACCAAAACATGCCCAGACTGGACGGGCTGGGCCTGACCCGGAAGCTTCGAGAGCACCCGGCATTTGCAACCACACCCATTCTGATTCTGACCACTGAGTCCAGTGATCAGATGAAGCAACAAGGGCGCGCTGCTGGTGCCACAGGGTGGTTGGTCAAACCTTTCGATCCGAGTCGCCTGATCGAGATCATTCAAAAAGTCATCAAGTAAAGTTCCCTCCACGCACTCCTCGCAAGAGGTGAAAACGGGTGTTTCCATGCAAGAAAACCACGGCTCCGGCGATTCCATCGACCTTTCCCAGTTCTTTGAAATCTTTTTTGAAGAAGCGGGTGAAAACCTGGATCAGATGGAGCAGATGCTGCTTCACCTCGACATCGACACCGCCGA
>DASUON010000277.1:0-16831 GCA_036276615.1 Burkholderiaceae bacterium | reverse complement strand
GTGCAGACCGAACACGGCCCCTTGCTGGGCCAGTTGCGCGAGATCCGCGACACCCTGGTGCACGCGGGCGACCGCCTCAACATCGCCATCGCGGGTGGCGGCACCCACCCGTTCCAGCGCTGGTTCGAACAACGCATTTTTGCCCGGCCCCGGTTTCAGCAGCTCTCGGGCCTGTACGGTTACCTGGCCAAGCAGTTCACCGTGTTCGGGCAGCACGTGCACGTGGGCTGCAGCTCGCCCGACGAGGCGCTGTTCCTGCTGCATTCGCTCAACCGCTACGTGCCGCATTTCATTGCACTCTCGGCATCGTCGCCGTTCTCGCAGGGCGTGGACACGCTGTTCGACTCGGCCCGGCTGAATTCGGTGTTTGCCTTCCCGCTCAGTGGTCGTGCCCCGTTCACCCTGAGCTGGGACGAGTTTTCCGAGGTGTACTTCACCAAGATGGAGTCCACCGGCGTGGTCAAGTCCATGAAGGACTTTTACTGGGACATCCGCCCCAAGCCCGAGTACGGCACCATCGAACTGCGGGTGTGCGACACCCCGCTGACCGTGGAGCGCGCCGCCGGGTTGGCCTGCTACCTACAGGCGCTGTGCCGCCACCTGCTGGAACGCACCGAACCCATGCCCGAGGAAGATGACTACCTCGTCTACACCTACAACCGCTTCCAGGCCTGCCGTTTTGGTCTCGACGGCATGATGGTCAACCCCAAGACGCGCGAGCAGATCAGCATCCGCGAAGACATCCTGGCCACGCTGCGGGTGCTGCAACCCCATGCGCTGGCGCTGGATTCGCTGGCCGCACTGGATGAGATTGAACGCACCGCCGGTCACGAGGGCAACCACGCCACCTGGCTGCGCCAGCGCTTTGCCGAGCACGGCAGCGTGCAGGGCGTGGTGCGCTCGGCGGCGGACCTGTTGCGGGTGTGACAGCGATTTGAAAAAGAGGTCACGAGAGAACATCTCGTGACCTTGAATGTCACACCAGTGATGCGATTTTCACTGGCGCAACCTTGGAAACTCAAGGCGCCAAAGCGGTGCTTTGGCTATCACTGGGAGGCGGTCAAAAATCGTGCCGAACCCCCATTGCGTACAGCTGAGTGTCGGTGGATTTGACGCCCGCACCCGTCTTGATGTTGTGGCTGCGGTAGGCGGCGTAAAGGGTGGTCCTTTTGGACAAGGAGTAGGTCGCACCGAAGGCATATCCGTTGGCTTTGGCCGTGGTTGCGTTGGCGATGGTGGTCTTGCCGCTTGCGATTCCGGCAGAAAAGTTCCACGCACCCATGGGCATGTTGACGCCCAGTGTCAATTCGTTGTCATGCCCACTGGCTGCATTGCCATTGCGGTGGTTGTAGCCGCCTGACACTGCGACGGCACCCAGGTCATATGCACCCGAAAGCATGGTGTAAGACGATTTGCCCTTTTCGTCTTGGTAACCCAGGCTGATGTGCCGTGGACCCGCTTTGTAGCCCAGTGCCAGGGCGACCATCTTGTTTCCCTTGCCGGTGGTTTGTTCGAAGGCATAAGAGGCGTTGGCGTAGAACCCATTGATCAGAGGGCTTTCGTATCTGATTTGGCTGTTGAACCGATTGCCATAGTCCGACCCTGACCCGAATACGCCGTTGGCGTTGGGTGTGAACGCCGAATCCCAGAGGCTGTGCATCTGCGACACACCGCGCACGTCGTCATACACCGTGGTCATCCGCCCCGCCACAATTTTGCCGAAGCTTCCCGCGAAGCCGACGGAACTCTCGCCCTTGAACGAAGGGGACTGAGCTGCACCGGTGTCACTGTCCAGGCGCTGTTCCAACTTGAAAACGGCTTTCAGACCTCCACCCAGGTCTTCGCTCCCTCGAATGCCCCAGCGCGAGGTGGTCAATCCACCGACGCCACCGTGAAACATCTTGGATTGGGTGCCTTTCCCCAGCTCCTTGATCCCGCCAATCGAGGTGTCAATGCGGCCATAAAGCGTATAGGACGACTGGGCAAAGGCCCCTGTGGTGAGCACCAATGCAGTGAGTGCAAGCAGATTCTTCTTCATGGGGCTTCCATAAATATGACAAGAGGTGTCATGCCCAGGACGGGCACACGGTTTGCGAGAAGAATCTCGCTCCGGCAATCCTCCA
Organism: Burkholderiaceae bacterium; assembly: GCA_036276615.1. Taxonomy (GTDB): domain Bacteria; phylum Pseudomonadota; class Gammaproteobacteria; order Burkholderiales; family Burkholderiaceae_C; genus UBA2334. The sequence goes on along the minus strand of DASUON010000277.1, from coordinate 14,708 downwards.
ACCTGGCTTGTGTGCTGGTAAGCGGACGATCACGGTGCTTTCGTGAAAGCAACTTGAAAGTGCTGGACGGGGCAGGTTACAGCCAGCCGCCTGGCTTTGGCGCTGACCGAGCGGTTGGCTCAGGTGTTGGAAAACCGGGACCCGATTCGAGACCGGTTTTCCAACCGATTGGAATGCGGCCTTTCGGTTCGCGGTGAAAGACTTCGCTGTTGACACGGTGCTGCCAACCTAGCCTCCTAATGTCCGTTCACAGATCCAGGAGACGTAGGAAATGGCATTTGGAATCAGACGCAATGGCCGTCAGGCGGCCCAGGATGCATCCCTCAACGGTGGACTGCCGGACGACACGCTCATGCGCAAGGGCGGAAATCGCATCACCCAGTCCAAGGTCGCCTTCGCACTGGGCTCCAATGTGCTGACGCAACGCGTGTCGGAGCGGACATCCAAGACAGATGGCGACGAAGCGAAGATCCAGCAGGACTGGCGTAACTACGATCTGCCCCCGCGCAATCTGGCGGCACTCAGTCGCACGAACCTCACGGCCACCGAGCAGCGCATGCAGGCGCGGCATGACCGTTCCGGCCATGCCGCGCAGATTTCCGGTGGTGTGATCGCCCACCAGGCGCTGGCGCAATTCGAGGCCTTGCAGGATGCGCTGTCCAGGGCTCAGGAACGGCTGCCACAACTTGAAGATGCAGCGCAGATGCAGGCGTTGCTGCAAACACATTGGTCTGGGGTGGCGCAGAAGATGAACACGGAGTTGCAGCAACTCCGTGCAAGTTTGGGCATGACGTCCGCAGAAGCGCAAGGCCGGGTGGCGCAGATGCAGCAGACGTTGCAGACCCTGGAGCAGAAGTTGCAGGGCATCAGTCCCAAGTCGCTGGAGTTTTTTTTGATCCAGGAGCAGCGCGACAAGCAGGTGGAGTCCCTGGCAAGGTTGCAGGCTGACGCGGATCGCCTGACCGCTGCCACGACCCTGGCCGAGCGCGCTGACGCCCATTTGAAGGAGGCCACGGACAGCTTGTCGGCCATTCGCGAGGAGTTGCCTGCCGCAAGCAAGGCCATCCGCGATCTGGGGCGGCAGCTGGAGTCTTCTCGGACCAGCTACGACAAGGCGCGCAGCACCACCATTCGAGACAGCTTGCAGCAGTTTTTCGAAGCTTATTCCGACATTCGTGAGCAAGAGGCGGACCGGGGGCGGTCCACGGCCATGCAGCGCGTGCTGGGAGAGTTGGCGGCCAAACTGGACCTGCCCGCACGAATTCTGGACGGTCGAACGGCACTGGAGCGAGCCGAGCTGCTGACCCAGCGCATCGAGGGGCAGCATTTGGCCCGGCTGGGCCAAGTGAGCGAAATTTTGGAGGCGGTCGTGCTGGGACAGGGCGCTCAATCGTCACAGACCGCTGAATCTGTTGCCGCCTTCGGGGAGGCGGTGCGCATCCACGCGAAGGTGCTCAAGGCCGACAACGCTCCGCATCGCGCAGAGATTGCCGATGCGCTGCTCGGCCAGCCGGTGCGTCAGCTCACCGCCGGGCGCACGAGCCAGTTGCCAGACATGCCCAGTCCGGCCGAGGCAACCGCCTGGCAGAAAGACGCTGACACGTTGCGGGCGCTGGCGCAGGACTACGGCAAGTTGATCGACAGCTTGAAAAACCAGATGACGCCCATTGAGCGGCGTGCAGATGCCGCGGCCCGACGCGCCATGTCCGAACTCGTCCAGCACCTGCCGCAGCTGGACCGGATCCAGTCCGCCGAGCTGCGCAACGCCACGACGCAGGTGTTGCAGACGGTGGCGGATCAGCTGCTGGCCACTTCGGTTGGTACGCTGCGCAAGGACGCGCCGTTGGTGCCAATGCAGCTGATGCACATCGTGGGGATTGCGAACACCGTGACCGATGGCGATCCGCAGCGCAATCTGGAATTGTTCACGGCGCTGGCCGAAGGTTCGATCCGCGACACCATGCGTGCGCACATCCGGCCCGGTGAGAGGCCGCTGACTCGACTGCAACGCGATCTGGCTCAGGCCTATCAGGTCGCAGCCCATCAGGTGCCGGAGGCGGTCACGTCCCTTCTCGCGGCCAGTCCCCAGCACGCCGGTTCCGGCAAGGTCGATTGGCGAGACGTGCAGTCCTTTTGGCGTTGTGACCGGGAAATCGACCGGCTGGGCGACAGTCCGCGCGAGCAGGCTCACCAGCAGCGGCTCGACCATGCCATGCGGGGCCTGAGCGCCGAGGTGGCCGACGGCCGCCGCCCCGAACCCGGAACGCCTGAGCGGCGCTGGGCGGCGATGGTCAAAAGCGCGGTCTGGCGGTTGGAGACTTTCGAGGCCGTCAATGCGTCGATCGAGCAGCTTGCGCAGGCTGGGTTGCAAATCAGTCCGACTGAGGTCGGTATCGTGCACGGCATGTTCGAGCAGAAGGGGCGTGGCAACCCGGCAGATGCCGCCCGGCGCACGTTGGACGCCACGCGCACCCAAATCGCAGACGCTGCCAGGACCTTGTTTGATCGGGAGCAGGCCAGCCCAGAGCAGCGCGCCACTGCGGCCGTCGTGATGGCCTTGGAGAAGCAAATTTCGGCGCATCGGGGCAGCGAAGGGCTGTTGAGCAAGGCGAGACGGCACCTGACCGGAGGCACCGCCAGTTACAACTCGGGCGCCCAGCCCTGGACCCAGCCGATGGGCTGGCGCGAGAAGGATCGCATCCTTCAGGCTGCCTCCGCAGAACTGGAGCGTGCACACCTGAGTCCGGCGCTGCTGCGTTCGCTGGGGCCAGCGGTTCAGGCGATGCTGGACGGGGACAATCAACATCCGTTGGAGCACATGCTTGCTCTGGCTGCTGAAGGTCTGAGGTCCGTGGTGGGCGGGCGTGACCTGACGCTACCGGACGCAGCCCGACTCGACGAGCTCTCGGATCGCCTGTCGCTGGCCCGCGGCACGCAGACGGGGAACCTGGCGGATGCACGCAAGTTCCTGCATGACGCGATTGACCGTACCGAGCTGGGTGATCGCATGGACATGGTGATCGGTCGCACCGACAAGCTCAGTGTGCCCATTCGCACGCAGCCGCTGCCGCATGCGCTCAATGTCACGGTCACGCCCAGCATGCAGGCGGCCAGTGGTGCCATCGTCAACGTGCAGGCCAACAACGATTGTGTGCAGCTGACGCTCGGATCCACCCGCGAAGTGGCGGGCAACCTTGCTGTAGCGGCCAGCTCCGGTTTTGACGTGGGGCACCCCTTTGGTCACGAGTGGCAGACCACGGATGCGGCCACGGGCCAGTTCCGGACGCACCATTCCAACAAGCTCAAAATGGCTGGCCCCGGGCTGGGGGGCAAGGGCGAGTACAAGCATCGGCACGACCCTGCCACGGTGTTGAAGTGTTCGATCGAACCCGAAAACGGGTTGCGAGACCTGGCGGACGCTCGGGGGCGGCTCAAGCAGGCGATAGACCTGAGCCTGACCTGGCGTTCGCTCACCGACAGCGCCGGTCGTGGCTTTGAGAGCCCCTTGGAAGCTTTGTGCGACAAGATGGATCTGCCCCCGACGATCGACCAGGAGGCCCGAACCTACACGTCCGTCGGTGGAGAGGCTGCGCTGAACGTGGGTGCGCAGCTGGAGATTGGCGATCGACTGAAGCTCGGCCTGGGTGTTGTGGGGCGCTTTGGCATGCAGCGCGATGTCATGCGTGCCGAGAACCAGCAGGGCGCCGAGGAAAAGTACGTCACCCACAAGAAGTCACTGCGCGTGGAGGGCATGGCCAACATCGTGGCACCGCGCACGACGGACAAGGCTGCTGGGGTGCCGCTGAGCTTCGGACCTTCCGGTGCCGTGGCTTTCAACATGGGGGGAGAGGAGGTCAAGTTCAAGTTCCCCGTGGGAACCGACAGGTACCGTGCCTACAAGCTCGAATATGGACTCTTCGGTCGCGACATGAAGGCCGCCCAGGACCTGGTGTTCTCCACACTCCCCCAGGTGGCCAAGCGGGTGGAAGATGTGTGCAAAGGCCTGAAGTTGGATCCCGAGCTGACTGCGTTGGTCGAGGCCGAGGTCATCATGAACTTTGCCCGTCGTCTGCGCGAGCACAAGACCGATCGTTTCTCCACGAAGGCCGAATCCAGCATGCAGTGGGCGCATCGCGGGCTCGATGCAGGCATTGCCTCGGCCCGAGCTTCCGGTGACGCCGCAATGACCGAACAGCTCACTTTGCTGCGTGATGCAGTGACGGCCAAGGACCGCGATCAGGCAGTGAAATACTTTGTGGCGGCTGGCGAATACGCTGTCAAACGCACCACCATGGCGGGACACCGCTTCGAGGCCAAGTCGATGAAGGAGGATCCGATCCCGGACACCCGTTCCGCGACGCTTCGTCCAACGGAGCAGCGGCTGAAGGACGAGCGTGCCAAGGAACAGGCCCTTGCGGACTGGCAGCAACGGGTGGTGGCAACGTCGCTGGCGTCGGTCCGAGCGACGCCAGCCGGGATCTCGGGTGAAACGACGACCCGCCGGACGCCATCGCCCGACCGGTCAGGCGCTTGAGTCGCCACTGAAATCGCGGGATCTTTCAACTTCCTTTCAATTGGCGTGCGTGAATCACTCGATGCCTTCTGTGCTCAACAGGCGCAACATCTGCCCTCATGATTCAGGCGTTGGCTTGGGTAACTCTGGAGAGAACCGGAATGAATCTGCTGCTGGTGGAAGACGATCTCGACTTGTGTGATGCGCTCAGTCGCGTGTTGTCATCCCGTGGATTCCAGATGGTTTGCTGCTCTTCGGGTTTGGAGGGGCTGGCACTTGCGCGGCGCCGGGAGTTTGATGCGTTCATCCTTGATTTGAGTTTGCCCGGTGTGGATGGCCTGGATGTCCTCCAGCGCCTGCGCGATGGCGGCAGCCAGGTGCCGGTGCTGGTGGTGACGGCGAGAAGTGCGGTGGGCGAAAAAGTCATCGGTCTGGAGGCCGGTGCGGACGACTACCTCAGCAAGCCTTTTGACGTGGAGGAACTGGTCGCCAGGGTCAAGGCGCTGATCCGCCGCCGCCATGGGGATGAAGGATTGCGTTGTGGCAACCTGAGTCTCGAAGAGGCGAGCGGTGTGTTCTACAACGGCATGCGCCCGCTGGAACTGTCGCCGCGCGAGGCCGCCTTGCTGAAGGCCTTGATGCGGCGCAAAGGGTTGGCTGTATCGAAAGAATCCTTGCACCGGTCGGTGTTCGGGCCAGAGGCGGCCGAGGCCCCTGATGCCATTGAAGTGTTGGTGCATCGCCTCAGGAAGCGGCTGAACAACGCTGCGGTGGAGTTGGTCACCCTTCGTGGCCTGGGTTACCTGTTGGTTGATCAGCTGGCGATGGAGAAGGACGCCTGAGATGGCCCTTTGGCAGCAGCTCCGGTTTCACTGGAATCGCCGCTCCGTTCAGCGAGTGGCGGCGCTGCTGTCCGTGGTGGGTTGTGTCCTCTTGTTTTCGCTGGATGCCTGGGTGTCCTACACCCATGAGTCCGCTGAAATCCAGGCGTTGCAGGACCGTGCGCTGGTGCGTGAAACAAAGCTGCTGGCCGCCGCGTTGAGTCTGGGTTTGGCCATGCCAGATCGGACCGTGGCGGCGGTGCCAGGGGCGTCGGAGCCGTTTGTCTACCGGCTGTCGCGTTCAGATGGCACCTGGGTCTCGGGCAACCCGGACATTGCCTTTCTGGGTTTGGAGGACGTTCAATCTTCCGAGGAACCCAATCTTTACCAGGGCACTTTCCGCGGTGATCGGGTCAGAACGGCGTGGCTGCGAGTGGAGGGGGCGGACCCCGGCCTGCAGGGGGCTTCTTACGTGCTGCAGGTGGTTGAACCTTCGCCTGCGCGGGTCTATGCGCAGGGTTCTGCGTTGGCGCGGGCCATGTTGAACATGGTGGTCCGGACCCTGTTGACCTTGATGCTGATGGGGTTCATTTTGTGGCTGACGCTGCGCCCTCTGAAGGCTTTGCAGGATGAGGTGGTGGAAGGGGGCTTTCAGGGTGAGTCACGCCTCTCCGAGGCTCGCCCCGTGGAGTTGTTGCCACTGGTGCGGGCGCTGAATGAGCTGATCGACACGCAGCAGCAGGCCGCTGAGCGAGAACACAAATTCTTGGCGGACGCCTCACATCAGTTGCGCACCCCGTTGGCCGTGATGCGGACCCAACTCCAAGGCCTTTCTGCGGGGCAGTTGGAACTGGGTGACACGCTTCCGAAGATGCTGAGGACCGTTGACCGTGCCACCAGCTTGGCCAATCAATTGCTCTCGTTGGAAAAAGTCCGCCAGTTGGTGCGGCAATCGGATTGGGTTCCCGTTGATCTCAGTGGTGTCGCCAGCGACATGGCCTTGGAAATGGCGCCTTTGATGGTGCGCAAGAGGCTGGATTTTTCATTGGATGCCGTTCCGGTGGTGGTGTTGTCGGACAGTTGGATGCTGGGGGAGTTGGTTCGCAACCTGTTGGCCAACGCCATTCACCATTCACAAAACCATGCCTCGATCGGCATTGCCATTCGCCAGCTTCAGGGCGAAGCCGAGCTCATCGTCTGGGATCACGCGGGGGGGGTGAGTGAGTCTGTGCAAGCCCGCCTGTTTGAACCCTTTGCCGCAGCAGCCGGGGGAACCGGGATTGGACTGGGCTTGGCCATTTGTCGGGAAATTGCCGAGTCCATGTCGGCATCGGTTGACTTGTTCAATCGTCAGAAAGACGGGGTCGTCATTGGCTGCGACGCCGTGGTTCGCTGGCCAGCGGCACTTGTACAGGGGAGTGTCGGTCAACAGCCCCCCTTGTCGGAGGCCAAGCACCCATGCTGAACTTCGACGGGGCTTGGGGTCCGGCGCGTGGGGCATGCCCGCCAACGTTGGGCGGTGTTTCCATCCATCTGGAGGGTGTCACACGACGGCATGCGGACGGCGCCACGGCCTTGAACAATGTCTCGTTGACGATCCCCGCCGGCAGCCTCACATCGGTGCTGGGCCCATCGGGTTGCGGAAAGTCCACCCTGCTGCGCCTGATCGCAGGCCTGGACGTGCCGGATGAAGGTCACATCTTCATCGATGGTGAGCGTGTGTCCGATCTGGGGCCGGCCCAGCGGCATGTGGGGTTGGTGGTGCAGTCGTATGCCCTTTTCCCGCACCTCAATGTGTTGGAGAACGTGGCTTACGGGCCGCGAATGCGCGGCGAGTCTTCCCAAACCGCACAAGCCCGTGCTCGGGAGGTGTTGGAGAGTGTTGGCCTGGAGGGCATGGAAGATCGGTCCCCGCAGGCCCTGTCGGGTGGGCAGCAGCAAAGGGTTGCGCTGGCCAGGGCGTTGGCACACCGTCCTCGGCTGTTGTTGCTGGACGAGCCGCTGTCCAACCTGGATTCACGCCTTCGGCGGCAAATGCGCGAAAACATCCGGACGTTGCAGCAGCGCTTGGGCCTCACCGTTGTGTATGTCACGCATGACCAAGCCGAGGCCATGGCGGTCAGTGACCATTTGGTGGTGATGCGTGGGGGATGTGTGTTGCAAGCCGATGTCCCTGAGGAAATATATCTCCATCCCGCAAGTGAAGACGTGGCTGTGTTGATGTCAGACATCACATCACTTCAGGCCCGCGTGGTCGAACGCGGGGTTCTGGAGGTCCACGGACACCGCGTCGGTCATCTTGCCGCTGCAAACCTGGCTCCGGGCGACTGGGTGCGACTGACCGTCAGGCCGGAGGCTTGGCAAATCCAGCCTGCGGGGGGCCGTGGCATTCCGGGGCGGGTGATCAGCCGGGCCTACCAAGGGCGGATCACCGAGTACCAGATTGCGGTCGACTGGGGGCGTGTGCCGGTCACCGTTTGGGGGCCCAACGCACCCCTTCAGCCAGGCTCACCGGTCAGCCTGACTTTTCGCACCGCGGGTGTCGGCTTCAGCAAGCCTGTACTGCCCAGTGACCCAGCCGGATCAGCGTGCTGAACGGCTTTTTTAACTTTTTCATTCAACGAGGCAAACATGAACATGAAGAAAGCAATCGTGTCGGTGGCAGCAGTGATGCTGGCGGTGAGCGCCCAGGCGCAGGACAAGGAGTTGAACGTCATTTGCTCCATGCAAGGTGACTGGTGCAATCTGATTCAGACCACGTTTTCCAAGACCAGTGGGATCAAGGTCAACATGACCAACAAAGGCACTGGCGAGGCCTTGGCCCAGATCACGGCTGAACGGGCCAACCCCAAGACCGACATCTGGTTCGGGGGCACCGGTGACCCCCACATGGTGGCCGCAGAACTGGGTTTGAGCCTGGAGTACAAGTCCAACCGTCTTTCCGAATTGCAGCCCTGGGCGCAGAAGCAGGCGGAGCAATCGAAGTTCCGTACCGTGGGCGTGACCCTGGGCCCCTTGGGATTTGCATACAACACCGAGTTGCTGGCCAAGAAGAAATTGCCGGTGCCCAAGACCTGGGCCGATCTGTTGAAGCCTGAATACAAGGGCGAAATTCAGGTGGCGGACCCCCGAGCCAGTGGCACGGCCTACACCATGATCGCCACCCTGGTGCAGCTGATGGGCGAAGACAAGGCCTTCGAATACTTGGCAGGTCTGCACAAAAACGTCAGCACCTACCCCCGCTCGGGCACGGGTCCGTTGAAAGCGGTGGCCCGCGGCGAAGCGACCGTGTCCATCAGTTTCATGCAGGACGTGCCTGGGGAAAAGGCCCAAGGCTTCCCCGTGGATTCGGTGACGCCCACCGACGGCACCGGGGCGGAAATTGGCTCCATGTCGATCGTCAAGGGAGCCCGGAATCTTGAAAGCGCCAAGGCTTTTTACGAGTGGGCTTTGACGCCTTCTGCGCAGCAATTTGGGGTGGCAGCCAAGCAGTTCCATTTGCCTTCCAACAAAGGGACGGCCACCGATCCCCGCATGCCCGACGTGAAAAAGATCAAGCTCATTGACTACGACTACGCCAAGTTCGGCCAAGCCGCAGTGCGCAAGCAACTGATCCTGAACTGGGAACGCAAGGTGTTCAACCAGCCCAAGTGACCCTCCGGTCGACTGGTTTTCCTTCTGGGCGTCCCGCGTCTGCACGGCGCGGGACGCCCCGGCTCACCCTGTAGGGGCTGATTTGATGCAAACAAAATTCACTGAGCGCACCCAGCGTTCCATTCATGCATGGGTGTTGTTGGGGCTGGTGGCCTACGTGGCGCTGCCTTGGTTTTTCCTTCAGCGTGGCAGCCTGATGTCGGCATGGCCACAGCTGTTCGCCTCTGAGACCGTGGCCAATGGCCTGATGCAGGCGGCCGTTTACGGACGTTCCTGGCTGTGGACTGGGCTGGTGGGTCTGGTCATTGCCGGCATGGGTGCCATGCTGCCGGCAGGTCGTCGGCAAGGGTGGGTGCTGGTGGCAGGGGCGCTGGTCGGCCTGCTGGGTTTGGTTGGCAGCGGCTACCTGATTGGCGTCGCGGGCTGGACACACGACGGACTGAACCGCTTGTTCGGGGCTTTGCCGGTCGGTCAGTTTGGGGTGGGCTGGGGCGGATTTGTCGTCCTGCTCTGTTTGTTCATGCTGCTGGGTGCGGGCTTGGCGCGGTTGGGTTTTTTCCGGCGCGACGTGTTCGTTTCATCGTCGGTGGTGGGGTGTCTGGCACTCCTGGGCTTGTTTGTCGTGTGGCCCGTGTTGAGGTCCCTGGTCTCCGGCTTTGACGACGACGCGGGGGTGTTCTCGGTCCAGGCGTTGGTGGACCGCGTGCTGACCGAGCGGATCTGGGGTGTGGGGTGTCTGTCAGGCCGCGGTTCTTGTGGGGTGGCGTGGAACACGCTGTACCTGGCGTTGCTCACGGCGGCAGGCACCACCTTGCTGGGAACCATGATGGCGTTGCTGGCCGAGCGTGGCAGCCAACGCGTGGCCAAACCCCTCAACGTGCTGGCCATGTTGCCCATCATCACCCCGCCCTTTGTGGTGGGTTTGGGCCTGATTCTGTTGTTTGGCCGTTCCGGCGTGGCCAACCAGTTGCTCGAATGGGCCTTTGACGTGCCGCCAACGCGCTGGTTTTATGGCGTGTTGGGTGTGTGGCTGGCGCAGCTGTTCGCCTTCACGCCCATCGCCTTCATGATCATGCGCGGCGTGGTCCAGGGGGTCAGTCCGTCGCTGGAAGAAGCGGCGCAAACCTTGCATGCATCGCGCATGCGCACCTTCATGTCGGTCACGCTGCCCCTGCTCAAACCTGGCTTGGCCAACGCGTTTTTGGTGGGCTTCATTGAAAGCATGGCCGACTTTGGCAACCCCATCATCTTGGGGGGCGGGTATTCGGTGCTGTCCACCGAAATCTTCTTTGCCATTGTGGGTGCGTCGCTGGACCAGGGCATGGCCGCGGCCTTGGCTCTGGTGCTGACGGTGTTTGCCTTGACGGTGTTTTTTGTTCAGCGCAAGGTGCTGGGTTCCACCAGCTTCACCACCGTGTCTGGCAAGGGTGACGCTGGGGTGCCCATGGCCTTGCCCGCAGGCATCAAACGGATTTGCCAGTGGACCGCATGGCCGTGGCTGGCGTTCACCGCCGTGGTGTACTGCTTTGCCTTTGCCGGGGGCTTTGTGCGCGTGTGGGGGCGTGACTACACCCTGACGCTGGACCACTTCCGCTCGGCTTTTGATGTGCAGTTGGGATCAAACGGGCTGGTCTGGGTGGGCTCGGCATGGAACTCCCTGTTCAACACCGTGTACCTGGCCGGCATTTCTGCGCCCATCTGTGCCGCTCTGGGGCTGTTGATCGCCTGGCTGCTGGCCCGAACGGAGTTCCGCGGCAAGGCGGCGTTCGAGTTCTCGGCACTGTTGACCTTTGCCATTCCGGGGACCGTGCTGGGGGTCAGCTACATCCTGGCCTTCAACGTGCCGCCTGTGGAGCTGACGGGCACCGGGCTGATCATCGTCCTGTGTTTTGTGTTCAGGAACCTGCCGGTCGGGGTGAGGGCGGGCACCGCTTCCTTCAAACAGCTGGACCGCTCTTTGGATGAAGCCTCGGTGATGCTGCGCGCCAGCAGCCTGACCACGTTGCGCCGGGTGATTTTGCCGTTGCTCAAATCGGCGCTGGTCACGGCGCTGGTGTACAGCTTTGTGCGCTCCATGACCACGGTGTCCGCGGTCATCTTCCTGGTCACGGCCGAGTACGACTTGGCGACCACTTACATCATCGGTCGAGTGGGCAACGGGGACTACGGCGTCGCCCTGGCCTACTGCACCGCACTCATTGTTCTCATGTCGGCGGTGACCGTGGCGATCCAGCGTCTGGTGGGCGAGCGCAAGCTTGGCCGACGCAGCGTGGGTGCCCATGCCTGATCGGCCGCTTTCACCAACCCTTGCACAGGATTTCACATGACTTCCACAGGCGTCGAATTTCGCAACGTGACCAAACGATACGGCGGTGCCCGATCCGAATTGGTCGTCAAAGGCATCAGCTTTGTCATTCCCAAAGGAACGCTGACCACCATCCTGGGGCCTTCGGGATGTGGCAAGACAACCACCCTGCGCATGATTGCCGGGCTGGAAAGCCCCAGTTCCGGCCAGATCTTCATTGACGGCGCGGATGTGACCATGCTCGGCCCGGCCGAGCGCAATGTCAGCATGGTGTTTCAGAGCTACGCCCTGTTTCCGCACATGTCTGTGCTGGACAACGTGTGTTACGGCCTCAGCGTCAGTGGGGTCAAACCGGAAGACATGCTCGAACGCGCCGCCAAGGCCATGTCGGCCGTCGGGCTGACCGGCTACAACGACCGGATGCCCAGCCAGCTGTCTGGCGGGCAGCAACAGCGGGTGGCGGTGGCGCGTGCCTTGGTGTTGGAGCCATCGGTGCTGCTGTTTGACGAGCCCTTGTCCAACCTCGATGCCCGGTTGCGTCGCTCCATGCGTGAAGAGATTCGCGGCCTGCAGCAGCGCCTGGGGTTGACGGTGGCCTACGTCACGCACGACCAGAGCGAGGCCTTGGCCGTCAGCGATCAGATCATCGTCATGGACCATGGCGTCATTGCCCAGGCCGGCACCCCCTCCGATCTGTATGACCGCCCGTGCAGCGAGTTTGTGGCGGGCTTCATGGGCGAGGCCATGCTGTTCAATGCAGAAGCCTTGCCCGATGGCCATGTGTTGGTGGGCCCCTTGCGCCTGAAGCCCCTGCACCCGGTGGCCCCGGGGCGCGTCAAGGCCGCCATCCGACCCGAGGCATGGCGCGTGGGGGGGCCGGGTGGCGAGGGCTTGGCCGGTGTGGTGGCCAAAAAGGCCTACCTGGGCAGCTATTACGAACTGACCGTGGAAACCGGCTTGGGCCCCATCTTTGTGGTGTCGCCCGACATCGAACATGAATGGACGGTGGGCGAGTCCGCAACGCTCACCTTGCCGGACCGGGGCATTTCGGTGGTGCCGGTCTGACCGGACAGCCCCCTGTTTGAAGGCCCGTGTCGAGACGATGAAATGAGGGTGCCGCCATGAAAAAACGCCTTGCGGGTGTGACGTTGTCTGGCCGTCTGATGCTGGGCTTTGGGTGTGTGCTCCTGTTGCTCTGCGCGGTGGCCGGTTTGGGGGTGTTTGCCCTCAAACAATCCACCGCAGACTTGCGGCGGGTGATTCAACTGAACACCACCCGATCAGGGTTGGCCAACGAGCTGGTGAGCAACATGGGGCGCATGGCCACCGAGGTGCGCAACATGGCGTTGTTGACCAGCTTGGACCTGATTGACCAGGCGGGGAACGAGCTCAAGCGCCTGGACGCCAGCACCGTGGCGCTGCAAGTGCGCCTGAAAGATGACCTGGCGGCATCGGGAGACGCCGATCCCGAGGCCCTGGCGATCCTGGAGCGCATGGTGAAGGCGAGCCAGACCACCCGTGCCCACATTGCCACTGCGGCCCAGCAAGGCAATGCGGGGGACAACAGCGCAGCGGCGGCCACCCTCAACGATCTGGTGGTGCCGTCCGAGGCCCAATGGCGTTCCCATGTGGCCGCGTTCGTGGCCCAGCTGCAAAAGCATTCGGATGCGCTGACGGAAGACGTGGACCGCAGCCAGCGCAGGGTGACGCTGATGCTGGTCGTGCTGGTGGTGTTGTCGGTGGGGATCGGCCTGGGCATTGCCTGGTCCATCACCCGCAGCGTGGTGCGCCCCGTCGATCAAGCCGTTCACGTGGCCGAAGCCATTGCCCATGGCGACCTGACCCACGACGTGCCCGCGGGTGGTGCCGACGAAATCGGTCGCCTGTTGCAAGCGATTGATGCCATGCAAGGCCAACTGCGCACACTGGTGGGGCAGATTTCGGTGGCCACCCACAGCATCGATGCCTCCAGCGCCGAAGTGGCCACCGCCACCCAAGACCTCAGTGCCAGAACAGAGTTGGCCTCGCAAAACCTGCAGTCGGCCAGCGCCAGTTTGAACGACTTGGCCCGTGGCGTGGAGTCCACTGTGCAGGCGGCTCACGACGCGCGGGCGCTCGCGTCGTCGGCATCCCAGACGGCCGTTCAAAGCGGTGAGGTGGTGTTGCGTCTGGTCCAGACCATGAACGTCATCAGCGAAAGCTCCAAGCAGATCGCCGACATCGTCGGCGTGATCGATGGCATTGCCTTTCAGACCAATTTGCTTGCCCTCAACGCCGCGGTGGAGGCCGCTCGCGCAGGCCCGCAGGGGCGTGGTTTTGCGGTGGTCGCGGGCGAGGTGCGCAACCTTGCGGGGCGTGCCGCCGGATCGGCCAAGGAAATCAAGGGCCTCATCCACCGAAGCGTCGAACAGGTGCGCGAGGGCTCTGGCCTGGCCACGGAGGCCGGTGGCGTCATCGGCCAACTGGTGCAGTCGGCCCAGGCGGTGTCTCGTCTGGTGGACGAAATGGCCGCAGCCATGGCCGTCCAGGCCCAAGGCATCAACACCGTGGCCAACGTGGTGACGGTCATGGACGACACGGTTCAACAGAATGCCGCCATGGTGGAAGAGAGCGCCGCCGCCTCCACCAGCCTCAAGGATCAATCCAATGCCTTGTCCCAGATGATGGACGCGTTCCGCTTGAACGCCCCCTTGTCGTTGCCCCACACCTCACCGTCGAGAGACCTGACATGAGCACCTTTGCTCCCACAGGAGGTCCCATTCGGGCCTTCATTTTTGACATGGACGGCACCATGGTCGACTCCATGGGCCACCACGCCCTTTCGTGGGCCGAATTCTTGCGTCGCCATGGTTTGCAGCTGGACATGGTGGATGTGATGCGCATGACCACCGGGCGCACCGGCGTGGAGTGCATGCGCCTGTTGCTGTCGTCGCCTGACTTGCCCGAAGCGCAGGCGCGTGCCTTTGTCCACGAGAAAGAAGCCATCTACCGAGAGTCGTTCAGCAACCACTTCACGGAAGTCGAAGGATTCACTCGCTTTTACGAAGAGGCGCTGTCCAACGGCATGCGGGTGGCCGTGGGGACGGCGGGGGACGCCGTCAACGTCGACTTTGTGCTGACGCGCTTGGCCTTGTCGGCCGCCCCAGGGGCCATTGCGCGTGGCGATGAGGGGCTGGCCGGTAAACCCGAGCCCGACATCTTCTTGGCGGCAGCCGCCCGCCTGAACGTCGACCCCCGCGAGTGTGTGGTGTTTGAAGACGCCCCGCTGGGCATCGAGGCGGCCCGCCGCGCGGGCATGCGTGCCGTGGGGATTTGTTCCAGCCACACGCCGCAGGAGTTGGACGGCCCCCATGTGTTGGCCTGTGTGGACAACTACCATCAAATCGATCGGCAGTGGTTCTGGACCGCATCACCC
>DASUON010000276.1:0-2838 GCA_036276615.1 Burkholderiaceae bacterium | reverse complement strand
AGCGGTGAATCTCGCATGAACCTGTTGCACTTTTCTCGGACCACTTTGGGTGTGGGTACCTTGTCCGCTGTGCTGGGCTGTGCCCTGCCGCCCACGGCGCTGGCGCTGGACAGCACGCGTGCTCCCGCGCAGGCCACCCATGACATGAGCATGCAGCAATGGCTGGAGCGCCTGCACGAGGCTTCGCGTCGGCGGGCCTACACGGGTACTTTCGTCGTGTCCGATGGGGTCGAGATCGCGGCTTCCAAGATCTGGCACGTGTGCGACGGCACGCAACAGGTCGAGCGCATCGAAACCTTGACCGGGACACCGCGCATCACGCTGCGCCGCAACGACGAGGTGATGACATTTGCTCCCGATTTGCGGCTGGTGCGCAAGGAAAAACGCGAGGCTTTGCGCCTGTTTCCCGACTTGCTGAAGGCACCGGGCCAGCACATTGAGGCGCTGTACGGTGCCCGCACCCAGGGCATGGAGCGGGTGGCGGGCTTTGACGCGGTGGTGGTGGATTTCGTGCCCAAGGATGGGTTGCGTTACGCCTACCGCGTTTGGTCTGAGAAAAAGACGGGGCTGGTCGTCAAGTTGCAGACGCGGGATGCCATTGGCCAGGTGGTGGAACAGGTGGCGTTCACTGAACTGCAGCTGGATGCCCCCGTGCGTGCGGAGGTGCTGGCACGGCAAATGGAGAACACCAAGGATTACCAGGTGATTCGCCCGGTGTTGCGCAAAACCACCCCCGAAGCCGAAGGATGGCGGCTCAAAACGGCGGTGCCGGGCTTCCAATCCATGAGCTGCCAGACCCGCAGCGAGGCCGAATCGCGCCAGGCGCCGGTGGTGCAATGGGTTTTTTCGGATGGTTTGGCCTCGGTGTCGCTTTTTTTGGAAACCTTTGACCCCCAAAGACACACCAAGGAGGGCAGCGGGTCGGCCGGCGCCACGCACACATTGATGCGGCGTCTGGGCGACCACTGGGTCACTGCGTTGGGTGAGGTGCCGGTCGAAACCTTGAACCGGTTCGTGCTGGCACTGGAGCGCACGCGCTGAGTCTGAATGAATGTGCAAACGGAGTGTGGAATGCAAGCAGGCAAACCGGTTGATCGTGTTGTGAAACGTTATGCGCTGGCAGGGGCGGCTGCCGTCACCCTGGTGGCGGTGTTGTGGTCGTCCCACCAGTCGGCCGTTGTGGCTGCCCCCAATGCGGCCCCGGCAGCCCCCACCTTGGCGGCGGCGCCCCCCCCGGTGGCCCCGCTCCTGGTGACGGGTTTGCCCGATTTCACGGTGCTGGTGGATCAGGTCGGCCCTTCGGTGGTGAACATCCGGACGCTGGAGCGCGTCAGCCAGAACGGGGGTGCAGACGACCAGAACGAGCAAATGCTGGAGTTTTTCCGCCGTTTTGGGTTGCCGGTGCCGCCAGGGGCGGTGCCTCGTGGGCCGCAACGGCCAGACCGTGGGCCAGACATCCAGCGCCCCAGCGGAGTGGGTTCCGGTTTTGTGCTCAGCAGCGATGGCTACATCATGACCAACGCGCATGTGGTGGATGGCGCCGACGAGATGGTGGTGACCCTGACCGACAAGCGCGAATTCAAGGCCAAGGTGGTGGGCACCGACAAGCGCACCGATGTGGCTGTGGTCAAGATCGAAGCCTCCGGCTTGAAGCCGGTGCGCATCGGTGACGTGAGCAAGCTGCGCGTGGGCGAATGGGTCATGGCCATTGGTTCGCCGTTCGGGCTGGACAACAGCGTCACAGCGGGCATCGTCAGTGCCAAGCAGCGCGACACGGGCGACTACCTGCCCTTCATCCAGACCGATGTGGCCATCAACCCGGGCAACTCCGGCGGGCCTTTGCTCAACCTGCGTGGCGAAGTGGTGGGCATCAACAGCCAAATCTACTCCCGTTCGGGCGGTTACCAGGGCATTTCCTTTTCTATTCCGATCGACGAAGCCGTGCGGGTGTCGGACCAGTTGCGCAGCAAGGGCAAGGTCACGCGTGGGCGCATCGGCGTCAACATCGACGGTGTCACCGCCGAGCTGGCCGAATCGCTCGGCATGGCCAAGGCCGAAGGGGCCCTGGTGCGTGGCGTGGAAGCCGGTTCGCCAGCCGCCAAGGCCGGGATCGAGCCGGGTGACATCATCGTCAAATTCGATGGCAAGGCGGTGGACAAGGCGGGCGACTTGCCGCGCATTGTTGGCAACACCGCGCCGGGGGCGAAGTCCAAGGTGACGGTGTGGCGCCGTGGCAGCTTGAAAGAGCTGAACCTGACGGTGGCCCAGGTTGATGGCGATCAGGTGGCCCAGGCCGAAGCGCCGGCAGGCAAGGCGGCACCCACCTCGGCCCAGGCGCTCGGTTTGGCTGTGCGTGAACTGACGGCGGCGGAGCGCCAGGAACTGGGGCTCAGCGGCGGCGTGGTGGTGGTCAGTGCCGAAGGGCCGGCGGCACGCGCTGGTCTGCGCGAGGACGATATCGTCATGGCCATCGGCAACCTGCAGGTCAACACCGGCAAGGACTTCGAAAAAGCCGCTGCGGCTTTGCCCAAGGACCGGGCGATCAACCTGCTGGTGCGCCGGGGGGATTGGGCACAATATGTGCTCATCCGGCCGTCTGTCCGTTGAGCCAAAGCCGAAAACCGGTTTTTGCCTACAATCTAGGTCCAACTCAGCAGTTGCCCAAAGGTTGGTTTCAGGCGCGTCAGCCGCTGACGCGCCTTTTTTTGTAGTTCGCCGGGTGTTCACCCGCGACCACTTTCACAGGACAGAAGCCATCGGGCACCGTGCTGCGCACCGTGTTTGAGCGTAAGTGATGAATCACATTCGAAATTTCTCCATCATTGCCCACATCGACCA